>JAQUZH010000056.1 GCA_028691445.1 Bacteroidales bacterium
CAATAGTTCGGTAAATATTAAATAGAGCTATGCCGCAATAGCAGCAAACTCGATAAGTTCTTTGAAAAGTTTATCATTTAATTTCTTGTTCGGCTTAATGCCTGACACGCAAATAAATCGTTGCAGCAGATACTCGTTGTGTATCATCGTTTTAAGAGAAGCCATAGAGAACAGTATCCCTCTTTCCTTTGCCATCACCTTTGCAACATTTACAGAGGTCAGCGATGCATTGAAGTTGAATCGCAGCTTAGCCGTACTTCTAGCCTGTGAGTGGTTTAGGCCTGTAAACTGTTTTGCATTTCTGAAACAAAACTCTATTTGAAATCGTGTCCGATAATATTCGATGACATCTTTGCCTGACATCGCAGTGTCGGTTGAGAAATAGAGTTTTCTTGTTTTCCTGTCTTCCGATATCCAGACCACCAGACGTACCCTCTGTTTTAAGGAGTTCGAGTAAGCGATAATGGAATAGAGTTTCCCTTGATCGATTGAAAGATCCGGTTCTTCGAAGCGTTCTTCTTTCAGATTTCTGAAGTCTATCTTTCCATCGAAAAGTTTAGGCCTTCCTTTCTTACCGGTCGGTTTCTCAAGGGTTGGATATCTGAGTACTGCATCATCCCTGAAACGACTAATCAAGTGAAACCCCTGCTTCAAAAGTCCGTCAGCAAAGGTTTTCTTGGAGAAATAGGCATCAGCAACAATGTATTGAGTAACAGGATGGAGCTTCTCTTTGATTCCATCGAGTGCAAACAGATACCAGTCCGTCAAAGTCAAACCTGATTTCTCAAGTGTTTTAGTGTCGGGAGTCTGTACAGCTTCCAGGGAAAGACAATCCTTGTTATCTATATCCATCAAGCCGACTCCGAGTATCTCAAGTCCCCGTTTGGCAGTCCCGGCACAACCCGACCAGAAATAACCGGTCCAAGGTGTTGACTTACCTGACTTAGATATATAACTGGGATCAATGGCGATAGCTTTTCTCTCTCCGGTAAGTATCCGTTGAGACAGGCTCAGATTAAATGATAACCAATCAAAGTTCCTGGCAAAGTTCTGCCGGAAACGTTGCTCGCAGGAGTCGGAATAACGGCCCATTTGAAGAAAATTTATCTTTCTAGGTATAACCATATATAGTAACAGCGTCTCTATGATGAATGATTTGAAACTTTTGTTTAATTTCGCAGCGAACTCATTTACGACATCACTGCAGATACCTCTATATTGGTTAAGTATGCTTGATCTTCTCATTGTAATTTATAGTCTCGACAACCATAAAGTTACTGAAAATCAACTACTTAACCAATTCTTTTGTGTTAAACTATCTTATTTAAATCATTGATTACTAATTGTTTAATTGAATATTTACCGAACTATTGTTAATTACTATTGCAAATATAATCATTTCTTAGCATAAAGTCTTTAATAGTTCTTATTTCTAAAGTTCTTAACTTCATTTAAACTTACAATATATCCATAAACTATTCCGCAAAGAAAAGAAAGTCTGAGTCGCGCTGATTCACATTCCGAGAGAGTCTATTTTCTCCTCTTCTGAAGAGAAAAGAAAACTTGTTTGAAAACGTTTGTCTAACTACTTGATTTATAATCATAAAAAGGTTCAAGTCTTTCCCGAAAAAACTATGGGAAAACTTTGGGAAAATATACGGAAGAAATCAAAAAGTTTTCCCATAGTTTTGGGCAAAACTATGGGAAAACTTTTCAAGGGGTTTTGGATAGTTTTCGGGGCGCGTTGAGGTTGATTATGCACCTCCTTTTAAAGTCGTTGGCTGCAAAAAGTAATAGCTCTCCTGTGCAATGACTCTTGCTTATGTATAAAAAAAGCAACTTCCCCGCGTCTTCACAGACCCGGGGAAGCAATCAATTTAACCTAAACCTTAACTATGATTCTACTAATGGAATCGTGGCAAAGGTAAAAAGAATATACACTATCTCCAAATTTCATTCTTAATTTTGAATGAGAATAAAAAGGTTATTCTTTCTTCTGAGCATCAAGAGAGTATCTGAGAAACGAAAAAGCGAAGCACGTCGTTGGATGATCATGTGCTTCGCCTTTCATCAGAGCTGATTGTCGTCTCTTGTTTTATCTTGTGCCGTACACCAGCGTTTTGTTTCCGAGCCAGTCGATGGCTTCGATACGGGTCGATCCGGCCGGATAGTCCACGTCGGTCAAACTGAAGTCTTTGCAGCCTCTTCCGCTGAGTGTGATACGTACCAACTCATCCCCTTTGTACGTTTCATAGGCAACGACGTTTTTCCATATCGAGTGGCTGACCCGTCTGAGCGTTCCGTTGACGGCGACTCCTTGTCCGAAAGTACCTTCCAGAGGGAGCTTATTCTTGTATATCTGCCAGTTGTTGCCGGAGATATAATAGATCACCGGACTTTCCGGTTTGGGATATTTCTGTGCGTAGGCAATCAGTTCGTCGCATTGTGCCTGTGTAATGGTCATCGTTCCATAGCTGTAATCTTCCAACACTTTGTTGATCGGCTTCAACATTCCTGCCTTGACAAAGAAATCAGTTACATCTTGTCCGGTCGAATCGATAAGGGTACGCATGAAGTTGAGCTGAAGTTGGCCGTTTGTGTAACTGCTGAAATCCATCTTTCGCACGCTCTCCGAAATCTTAGCGTAAATATCGGGGCTGTATCCAGCCTGATGGAAGTAGAGCTGTATTTGCCACAGAGGAGCAAGTTTGACAAAATGGTCGTAATTGCGTCTGGCAGGAGTGCCTGACAACGCCTGCCCGAAGTAATCGGGTCCTTCCTGACAGAGCCAGTTGTTGCCCATACGAATACCAAAGTTCAGATAGCTGTTAAACCGTCCTCCGATACCGTTCATGAAATCATTTGCCCATCCAGATCCCGAATTCTCATGCTCCAGACGCAGGTTTTGTCTGTTGCCTAATGAGAACTGAACCCAGGCGGAATAGATGTTATTGGTAACTTCTGTGGTAGAGACCCATTTGAGCCCCGGACGGATCTGATTGACGTGTCCCAATTCATGCCCGATACCCCAAAATTCAAACCCGTTTAATCGTATAATATCTTCTTCAGCTCCCGAACCGATTCCCGCGCCAATGCCGTCGGCGAAATAGCCGCTTGGCACAACACGCGCAAACATTCTGTTCTTTGGCACTTTGTTGTATTTGTTGAGACCCATGATTTCATGTTCGCGATAGACCACACTGTCATACATCGCAGCCAGTTCCTCTCCATTGGCCGGACACGCATTTCTGAAACTTTGTACCGGATAAGCAATCTGACAACGATATCCTCTCACGTCCATGATATCTGAACAGGCATTTGCAAGCAGTCGTTTCCAATCCTCATTGGTATGTCTGCCACGGTCAAAATATCCGTTTTCTTTACCCATCACAAAATGGATCTTTACCTTGGGTGCTGTCTTGTAGTTGGATGTATAATAAGAAATATACCCATTTCCTCTGTTGCTGGTTGTAATCTTATTGATACCGTTTTTCAATGTGTACGTTGAACCTGCCGGATCTTTGACTCCAAAGTTCTGAACTCTGAGCTGTATGGCTTCTTCGCCGGGATTATCGACAAGGATAACCATGCTTTCGCCTTTATCAAAATAGATGCCGGTTGGATTCTCGAAACTGTTATAATTGCTGGTCTTCATCCAGGAAGATGTTTCATCCAAAGGAGGGTATGCCTCATATTCGGCCACACGAAACTCAGTGGAGTAGGTGCCGGCGTCGATGGCCAATGCCAGTCTTTTTACAAACAGGTTGGATAACGACTGGATCTGTTCCAAGGTCACTTCCGGCTTGAGAGCTGTCATCTCATTGTTTGCGAACACCGCATAATCGCCGCTTGTATTGCTCACGGTACGGAAGAATTCCATCTCCGCACAGCTTGCAAAGCCTTGTCCGTCGCCTCCTCCTGATAAAACAACCAATTGGATTTTGGTCGGATGGATAATCGCCGGTTTGAAGTTGATCTGAGTAGCCGTTGAACTTCCCTTCATGTCAATGGTGGAATATTTCACCAAAGTGGCATTTTCTGCGGTAGCGTACCAGACCTCCACTACTTTAAAATGTCCGTTGTATCCCGATTGACGGGGATTGTATATCATGTAGTCAATCTGCTCTTCGTTTGTGAAGTTATAGGTCAACGTAATCGGGAAATAGTTGGGTGCGCTATTGTCCCAACTTGAGTGGTAGTTGGTGGACATATTTCCGTCAAAGGAGCTTTCTATTCCTTCGCCTGCCTGAAAAGAGGAAGCGGTTCCACTGGTCACCTTTATTTTGGTATCCCCTTTCACAAACTCCGCCGACCTGTCGCCGCTTTGGGTCAGTGTGAGCGTTCTGCTCATTTGCTGGTCTGCGTCTTTGAGTGTTACTGTTGCTGTTCGCGCACTGCTGTACATGTTCCACGGAACAGCAAAATAAACGATATTTGCGTTCTTGTCGTCTTTGACCGGAGTGATCCACTCCTCTGAGGTCTGAATGGTATAGTCCACATTACTCATTACATCCAGACTGAAAGTGGTGTCTTTGTAATCGAGAGTGAGTGCGTTGGCTGACATCAAAATATGAGGAGCCATGACGGTAGGAAGCTTCTTCTGAGCATGAGAAGAAAGCAGACAGATCATTGCAAGAGTCATTGCAACGATTCGGAGCAAATAGTTAAATCTCACAGTAAAATTTGGTTTTAGTTATAAAAAGTATCGGGCGCAAATATACGATATATTTTGAATAGTGATGCTCTTAAACAAAAAAACCTAATCAATTGGTTTTCTTGCCAATTGATCAGGTTTAAATATTTTGTTTATTACGGAAGAAGAGCGGACTTATTTGACCGCCTTTCGGAGCGCGCGAACGATGAGATAGGTGCCCCAGATCATGAAAGGAATACTGAGCAACTGTCCCATGTTGAGTGTCATGTTTTGCTCGAACGCTTCTTGTGGTTCTTTGATAAACTCAATAAAGAAACGGGAAGCAAAGATGCCAATCAAGAAGACTCCGAAAATCAAACCTTCGCGTTTGATCGCATCTTTCCGATAGTAAAGATGTAGGATGACTGCCAGCGTTATAAGACAATAGAGCATTTCATAGATCTGAGTGGGGTGCGATGGAGCCGTAAAGATAGGGTCAGCTCCTCTCATCCAGGCGGGGAGGTTTTCGACAAACCGAAAGCCCCAGGGTAGATCGGTTGGATTACCATAAATCTCGTGATTAAAGAGATTGCCTAAACGGATAAATGCACCGCCGACACAGACTCCGGGCATGAAATGGTCAAATGTCCACAACATACTCTTGTGTACCTGATACTTCGAAAAGAGATAGACCGCAATAATGATACCGATGGCTCCTCCGTGACTGGCTAAGCCTCCCTGCCAAACATATAAGATCTCAAGCAGATGCTCAGAATAGTAGCTCCAGTCATAAAAGAGACAGTGACCTATACGCGAACCGATGATGGAACCCGCCAACACGTAAATAAAGAGTTTGTCTGCCCACTCTTCGGACAGTTTTTCTTTCTTGAAGATCTGTTGCACCAAGGTGTATCCCAACAAAAAACCTACAGCCCAACAAAGTCCGTACCATCTGATTTCTCTGGTTCCCAGTTCAATCAGCGTCGGACTGAACGTCCATGTGATGTATGATAGTATGCCCGACATTTTTCTATACCAAATGTTTGATTAACTCTTCCTTGTCGCCATACAGAAGGTCAAGAACCGGAATCTCGGGCATCGTATAAGCGCCGGGCTGTTGCTTGAAACTGGCACGGGCTACAGCTACAAGAATCTGTGCGGTTAATGCGGGATTGTTAATCTTCATTGTAAACTCAAACAACTGGTTTTGTGTCTTGCCTGATACTCCTTTGCGGGTCATGCTGACGCCGTGTCCCATGTCCAGCAATTCATCGACACTCTCCACTTGCATGACATGTGTTTCGTCGTTGATAAAGTAGGCGTCGTTTTTGATGTTTTGAGCCACTTCTTCAAATGAATATCCCTCTTTTACTTCAATATAGACCATACGGCGGTGGATTCCCGTGCCCAATGGAATGGTCATGGAGAGGGCAGACTTCACACCTTCTACTGCTTTGACGGCAACAGTGTGACCCATGCTCATTCCCGGGCCAAAGTTTGTATAGCTGACCCCTTTGGGAGCCATGGCCTGCATCAACGTGCGAATGACTGAATCACTTCCCGGATCCCAACCGGCTGCTATTACGGCCACTGTGTTGTTGGCTTTAGCTACTTTGTTTAGCTCACGTCGCAGATCCACAATCTTGGTATGGATGTCAAAACTGTCAACGGTGTTGATGCCCATTGCCAGATACTGTTTCGCATAACTTTCTACTCTTCGGGTCGGAGTAGCGAGAATAGCAACGTCCACCTCTTTTAAATGAGTGATGTCATCTGTTATTTCATAACCGGAAAGTTCGGCAGGTTTATTGGATACGTCTCTACGTACAATTCCTGCAATTTCAAAGTCTGGAGCTGTCTGTAACGCTTCCAGTACGTACTTTCCTATGTTGCCATATCCTACAATGGCTGCTCTGATTTTTTTCATTTTAAGAATATGATTGAGAATGATAGTGCAAAAGAACAAAAATGGATTGGATCAAGATGCATATTTCCTCTCTTTTTCATCATAAAAAGCGAATTATCGTTGTTGGGTCGATATACGCTTTTCGATAAAATGCCGTTATTGTAGTGTGCGAATCGTTTTAACTCGTGCTGAAATAGGAATTTATAATTACTTTTGTCGTTTAGTTGTGTCTGATTTATACTAATAGAGCTGCTATGCTGGAATATATTAAGGGGAAAATTGCCGAATTAACACCGGCGTCTGTTGTGGTGGATTGCAATGGCCTGGGTTATCTGATCCATATCTCACTCAATACTTTTACGACGTTACAAGGCAAGGATCTGTGTCAATTGTATCTGTATGAGGCTATTCGGGAAGACGCTCATCTTTTGTTCGGATTCTCGACGAAACAGGAACGTGAACTGTTTCTGCAATTGATAACGGTGTCGGGGGTCGGAGCCAATACGGCACGAATGATTCTTTCCTCTCTGGGTGTTCCGGAATTGGAACAGGCGATTGTAGATGGCAATGCCTCTCTCTTGAAATCAGTAAAAGGAATTGGTTTGAAAACGGCACAACGGATCATTATCGACCTGAAAGATAAAATTAAATCGGCCATTCCTTCTGCCACATCCGCGCTCCTTTCCAATCAGGAAGAGCGGGAAGAGGCGATCAGTGCTCTTGTCACATTGGGCTTTTCTCAGTCTGCCTCTCAGAAGGCGACAGATGCTATATTACATGACAATCCTGACAGTACGGTTCAACAGATTATTAAAGCGGCATTAAGGATCTTGTAATTATCCTCTGAAATGAGATTGAAGTACAGAAAAAATGGACAAGGTGTAGTATTGCTGCTGATTCTTTTGGCAGGATTATTTTCTTCGCTTGCCAGAGGTATGTATTTCCCATCCTTTGCTTCTTCTCCGCAGGTTGTTGTTCCGAAGGATTCTGCCAAACTCCGCTATCCGATCAAAAAAGATATTCCTTCAGACTATTCGGATCTTCAGCCACAATCGGCTTTGGATTTGAAGTCTCCGCCCAACTTGAAATCGACCATTGAGTATGATACGAAAACGGGTACGTATGTTTTCGTTACCAAGGTGGGTGATATAACAGTGGGTACTCCTTTGATGATGACGATGAAGGAGTATACTAATTTCCAATCCAAACAGTCGTTTACGTCGTACTTTAAATTAAAGAACGCGGATGCGTTGAAGAAACCGGGCGACGAGTTCTCGTTGACGGATGTAAAGATCAATATCGGTCCGGCTGACAAGATCTTTGGTCCCGGTGGTGTGCAACTGAAAACGACCGGTTCGGCTGAACTGAAGTTTGGCTTTAAAACGAACAATGTGGAGAATCCTTCTTTGCCGGAGAAACAACGGAAGAAGACCTATTTTGATTTTGATGAGAAGATCAATCTCAATATGACCGGAAAAGTCGGCGATAAGATGTCTATGTCGATGAACTACAATACGGGCGCCAGTTTTCAGATGGATCGTCAGAAGCTCAAATTGCAGTATCAGGGAAAAGAAGATGAAATCATCAAGAATCTGGAAGCGGGTAATGTGAGCATGACCACCGGAAGTTCGCTGATCAAAGGGGGAACGGCTCTGTTTGGTGTCAAGGCGGATATGCAGTTTGGCAAACTGAAGGTCACGACATTAGTATCGCAGCAGCAATCGCAGACCAAGAGCGTCAGTTCGACGGGTAGTGTGCAGACGACTGAGTACGAGATCCCCGTCGATGAATATGATGAAAACAGGCATTTCTTCTTGTCTCATTATTTCAGAGGGATGTACGATCAGTGGATGAGCAAACTGCCTTATATCTCTTCCGGTATTACGATCAATCGGGTCGAGGTTTGGGTGACCAACAAACGGAGTAATTATGATGAGGCACGAAATATTGTTGCCTTTGTGGATATGGGCGAAAACAGTGCGATCTATAATGACCACTGGAGTGCGCAGGGCAATATCGCGTATCCTTACAATAATGCCAATACGCTTTACCAGGAACTGGTGCAGGATTACCCCAATGCGCGAACCATCAGTCAGGTGAATACGACCCTGGAGCCTCTCTCTGCGTTTGGTATTGAAGGGGGCGATGATTTCGAGAAGATCGAGAGTGCCCGCAAACTGACTTCTTCGGAATATACGATCAACAAACAGCTGGGATATATCTCTCTGAATTCGGCGTTGCAGGCCGATGAGGTCTTGGCTGTGGCATTTGAGTACACCCGCGGCGGACAGATCTATCAGGTGGGTGAGTTTGCTTCGGACAATAGTACGGCTTCCAACAATGCGCTTTACCTGAAGCTGTTGAAAGGAACGACGCTCTCTCCAAGAAGTGGATGCTGGGATCTGATGATGAAAAATATCTATTCTTTGGGCGCCGGTGTTACCAATGTGCAGCGGGATAAATTCAAATTTAATATCAAATACCTGAGCGATACGACCGGTGTCTATGTGAACTATCTTCCGGAAGGGGATGTGAAGAACAAGTTGTTGGTAAAAGTCATGAATCTCGACCGACTGGATAACAGTAATGAGATCAATCCCGACGGACAGTTTGACTTTGTGGAGGGGTATACCATCGTTGCGAGCAAGGGGCGGATTATTTTTCCTGTCACTGAGCCTTTCGGTAGCTATCTACGCAAACAAATTGGCAATGATGCGATCGCGAATAAATATGTCTATGAAGAATTGTATGACTCGACGCTGACTATTGCGCGGCAGATTGCTGAAAAGAATAAGTTTATATTGCAGGGAGAGTACAAAGGAAAATCGGGTGCTGTGATCTCTTTGGGTGCTATGAATGTGCCGCGCGGCTCGGTCGTTGTGACGGCCGGTGGACAGCTCCTGACGGAAGGTTCGGATTATTCGGTTGATTATGGAATGGGCGAAGTCACAATTCTCAATCAGAGTATCGCGGAGTCGGGCAAACAGGTGAATGTTTCGCTAGAAGATCAGACCATGTTTAGCATGCAAAGAAAGACGATGCTGGGTCTGGATATGAACTATGCCTTTAACGAGAACTTCTCTTTGGGATTAACCGCTATCAATCTGAGTGAGAAACCGCTGACCACCAAGGTTTCAATGGGGGATGAGTCCATTTCCAATACAATCTGGGGAATGAATACTTCTTACAAGAAAAAATCACAGTGGCTGACCAATATGGTTGATAAACTTCCTTTACTCAATCTGACGGAGCCTTCTCTGATTACCTTCAATGGCGAATTTGCTCATCTTATTCCAGGAAACTCCATTAAGGGCATGTCGTATGTGGATGATTTTGAAACGGCAAAAAATGGAATCAATATATTGCAGCCCTATGCCTGGATGTTGGCCAGTGTTCCGTATGATAATTCCTCAAACGCTCTTTTTCCGGAAGCGCAATATACAAATGATATACGCTATGGAATGAACCGTGCGCTGCTGGCGTGGTACACGATTGATCCGCTGTTTACACGGAAGCGTTCCAGTCTGACACCCGGTCATATCAAAAATGATCTGGATCAGCTCTCCAATCACTATATTCGCGAAGTCAATGAACGGGAAATTTATCCCAATAAAGATCAGATCAGTGGTCAAACCACCACGTTGTCCACATTGAATCTTGCTTTCTATCCGCAGATACGCGGTCCTTATAACTTGGATGTCGATGGGATGGGAGCGGACGGTAAATTAATCAATCCGCAAAAACGATGGGGGGGTATCACCCGGAAGATTGATAATACCGATTTTGAAGCGGCCAATGTAGAATATATCGAGTTTTGGCTGATGGACCCGTTTGCCTATGATACGGCTGGTACTGCTGCCGGAGGTGATCTCTATTTCAACTTGGGTGAGATCTCGGAAGATGTGTTGAAGGATGGAAAGAAATACTTTGAGAACGGGCTGCCCACTGATCGTGACCCGGCTTTGATGTCGAAGACCGTATGGGGATATGTTCCGACCCGCCAATCCACAGTGTATGCTTTTGACAACTCAACTGGTGGACGTTCCATGCAGGATGTGGGTTTGAATGGTTTAAGCACAAAAGAAGAACTTGCTTTTCCTACCTATTCCGAGTATGTGAACAAACTACGGGCCAAGTTATCACCGGAGACGCTTGAAAAGTTTGCTTTGGATGAGTTTTCTCCTATTAATGACCCGGCCGGCGACAACTATCACTATTACAGGGGTTCTGATTATGACCGTGACAAGGTGGATGTGCTTAGCCGGTATAAAAGATATAATGGAACAGAAGGAAACTCGGTGGTCAGCAGTGAGTCTCCTGAAAGTTATGATGCCTCTGCCAGAACAACCCCCGATGTCGAAGATATCAACCAGGATAATACGCTGAATGAATATGAGAAGTATTATCAGTATCATGTGCAGATCAAACCGGATAAAATGGCTGTCGGAGAGAACTATATCGAAAACAAACGGACGGCTACCATCCAGCTTCGCAACGGGAAGACCTCTACGATTACTTGGTATCAGTTTAAGATACCTATCACAGCGTATGAAAAGAAAGTTGGTTCTATCAACGACTTTAAGACAATCCGTTTCATCCGTCTGTTCCTCACCAACTTCAAACAGGATGTGATGCTTCGTTTTGGTACCCTCGAACTGGTGCGCGGTGACTGGAGAAGATACGAACAGTCGATGCTGCCTCCTAATGTGACTTCAATCAGTAATGGTACGATGGATGTGGCAACGGTGAATATTGAGGAGAATGGAACGAAAACGCCGGTCAACTATGTGTTGCCTCCTTATGTCAGCCGCTCGATTGATCCGGACCAGTCGCAGATCCGTCAGCAAAATGAACAGGCGATGTCGATCAAGGTTACGGATCTCTCTCCGAATGATGCCCGTGCCGTCTATAAAAAGATGAACATGGACTTGCGTCAGTACAGACGACTTCAGATGTATGTTCATGCGGAGAAGTTTATCAATGACAATACCAACCTGAAAGATGGCGAGATGACCGCTTTCATCCGTATCGGTACCGACTACAAGAATAACTACTATGAATATGAGGTGCCGCTGACTCTGACGCCGGAAGGTGTGTATAACCGAGATCGTCTTTCGGATCAGTTGCAGGTATGGCCTGAATCGAATATGATTGACTTCCCCTTCGAACTGTTTACCGACTTGAAGCTGGAACGTAACAGGGAGCAACGCGTCGGCACTTCTGTCAATTACATGAAAGCATACTCAGGGTATGATCCCGACAAACCGATGAACCGCGTCACTGTGATGGGTAATCCTTCTATCTCGGAAGTGAAGACGATCATGATTGGTGTGCGTAACAACGGACGACAGATTAAGTCGGCTGAGGTGTGGTTTAATGAACTCCGTCTGACTGACTTTAATGAGGACGGGGGCTGGGCTGCCCGTGGTAATCTGAGTGTGCAGGTGTCTGACTTTGGAACGGTAAGTGTCGGGGCTCATACCGAAACTGCTGGTTTTGGTAGTGTTGATCAGAGTGTGTCTGAACGCCGCTTGGATGATTATTTACAGTATGATGTTGCGACTAGTTTTCAACTTGGAAAGTTCTTCCCGGAGAAAGCAAAGGTGTCGGCTCCTTTCAACTATTCGGTCTCCACACAGACTTTAACTCCGAAATACAATCCGCTTGATCAGGATGTGCTCCTGAAAGATGCGTTGGATAGAGCTTCCAATCAGGCTGAGAAAGATTCGATAGAGAATATTGCTGTCGAGACGAGTAAGACAACCAGTATTAGTCTCTCCAACTTCAAGGTTAATATCTCCAGTAAAACGCCGAAACCTTGGGATCCGTCCAACTTCTCAGCCGGTTACTCTTTTAGTGAGACAAGAAAGAAGGAGGCGACTGTCGCTTGGGAAACAACCAAAGATTATCGGGGTAACCTGGGCTATTCTTATGCGCCATACTTCAAACCGTTGACGCCGTTCTCCAAACTGAAGCCTAAATCGCTGAGTGTGCTGAAAGATTTGAGCATCTCGTATTTACCGACCTCGCTGATGTTTTCAACGGACATGAATCGTCATTACTATGAAATGCAGTTGCGTGACGTAGAGAATAACTCGGGTGCACAGATTCCGCTCTCTTTTTCAAAGAACTTCTTGTGGAACAGAGATTATACGATCAACTGGGATCTGACGAAAAATATCTCCATGACTTTCAAGTCCGGCACCCAAGCGAAGATAGACGAACCGAATGTTCCGGTGAATAGGAAGTTGTATCCTGATGAATATGAGGTGTGGAAAGATAGTATTCGCTACAGTTTGCTTCATTTCGGACGACCGATGACTTTTGATCAGAGCTTTGACTTTACCTACAAGATACCGCTTAATAAGATACCTTATCTTGACTGGATTTCTTCTTCCGACCTGACCTATAAGTCGTTTTATAGTTGGGATAGGGGAGCGTTTGTGGATGATAGTACCAATCTGGGTAATACCATTCAGAATGAAGGTGACTTGCAGTTGAACGCGGCTATCTCTTTTGAAAAGATCTATGACAAGATTCCTTTCCTTGCTGAGGCCAACAAACGTTTCAACGTCAAACCGCAAACACTGGATCGTCGTGCGGATGCTAAGAAAAAGGAGGAGGATAAACTCAAGAAAAAGAAGAGCACCTTTGAGAAGATCATTACGTTGAATGATTCTACTCCGGTACGGATCAGTCACATGCTCGACAAGAAAGATGTGATCGCGTCAGCCAAGACCATGAATGGTAAGAAATATGATCTGAAGTTTAAGAAAGTGGACCAGGTAAGTATTGATATCGAAAACCTGGATACGATACAGATCAAAGTAACAGTCAATCTCCCGGGCGAAGAAAAAGAGAGCACCTGGAAGAAAATTGCGTATGGAGCTGCCCGTGCTCTGATGTCGCTGCGTAGTAGTACGATCAAATACAATGAGACGAACGGTACAGTGCTGCCCGGATTTATGCCCGAAGCCGGTGAGTTTACCGGACAGGATGCTAGCTATTCATCTACTGCTCCGGGGTATGGATTCTCTTTCGGGTTGTATAATCCTGATTTTGTTCAGAAAGCTGCCGGAAACGGATGGCTGATTGGCGACTCTTCGATATCTAGTCTCGCGACCGTGACCTCACGTAAAGATTTTCAGTACACCTTTACTATTGAACCGGTTCGGTCGCTCAAAATTGATTTGACAAGTCGTTGGCAGAAGAGCAATACTTCTCAGATCGACTATATGTATGCGGGCATGCCGGAGACTTATACGGGAACATTCCAGATGACCACCATCGCAATTTCTTCTGCTTTTGAAAGTGCCAATGCGGATAACGATTATCAATCCAAAGTCTTTGCCAAATTCCAGGCAAACCGTCAGAAGATTGCAGACCGCGTACAGCAACGATACATCGGATCGAAATATCCAACCACCGGCTTTATGAGGGATCATCAACTCGCCGGACAAACATTTGATCCGTCGCTGGCTGGTGTCAATACGAATTCAACCGATGTGCTGGTTGCGGCTTTCCTCTCTGCTTATACAGGAAAAGACCCGGGTAGCTCTTCACTCAATCCTTTCCCGGCTATGTTGAGTGCGTTGCCCAACTGGAAGATTACCTATGACGGACTCAGTAGCTTGCCGGTATTGCGCACGTGGTTAAAGGTCTTGACACTGAGTCATGCTTATACTTGTATGTATAATGTCTCTTCATACAGTTCGTATTCCAGTTGGGTAGGGGCCGGCACGGGAAGTGACCTTGGCTTTGTCAGTGATGTCGCCTCCGGCCTTCCTGTTCCTTCTTCGCCGTATGACATCACATCAGTCTCCCTCAACGAGAGTTTCTCTCCACTGTTTGGAGTGAGCACTACCTGGCAAAACAATA
>JAQUZH010000057.1 GCA_028691445.1 Bacteroidales bacterium
ATCTGTTTGGCCTGAATCCATTTGCCCTCTTCGGGAATGGGCGCCGGTCCGTGGTTAGGACCCTTCTTTACAACACACATGTGTTCTACTTCGTGTGAATAAATCATAATCTAATCTATTTATTTAGTGGTAATTAAGTCTGAACAGATCTTCAATTCGGGGCACAAAGTTAGTGATTTTTTCCATTTTAACAGACTCTTTCCACTGCTTTTTGTAACTCGCTCTGCCTTTTATTGCTAAAAAAGAATAAGATCCCGGAGAACAAACTCTCCGGGATCTCTTTTTCTGCTCTTTTTCCTTTACCTCACGATCAAGATGGTGCTGGTAATCTGCTTGCCTACCTTTAGTGAGAGGAGATATGTTCCTGCAGTAAGGGTAGAGGTGTTGATTACTATTTCCTGACTACCGGCAGCCTGTCGTTCGTTGACAAGAGGAAGTACTTTTCCGTCCAGCGAAACCAGATTGACAGTGACCATTGCTTCTTCAGGAAGATTGTATGTTACTACCGCCTGAACAGTTGCCGGATTGGGTGAAACCTTGAGATCGAGAGGCAGGATGGAAATTACATCTCCGTTGCCTGTAATAAGAGAATCAGCATTTACATTTATACCTAATGTATAGCCACCATATCCGCTCCAACGTGGTAACTTCAGATAATAATAACCATAGCTATTTAGTGTGGGGGTATAGACGAATGTTTGTCCCCAGCCGCCACTTGACTCTAAGAAGCGGATTGAATCTCCGTCTGCAGCATACAGCAAAGGATTATTTATCGATAAAGTACTTTGGCATATAACCGTAAATGTAGGAGTCAGTGTGCTATTTACCGGAATCTTGTACCAATCTTCCATATCCATGTTTCCCGTGTTGTCAAAATAGTATCCGATGTGACCGGTTACCACACTCTTATCTGCAACAGTAACAGCCTTGTGGAAATTATTGTTGGGTTCAGCATCGTTAGCCCATGTATTAGGTTCTGCCTGATAGGTAAGCGTATATCCACCCGAACCGCTCCATCTCGGAATTCTTAGATAGTAATCTCCTTTGGCTAGATCTTGGATGATAAAAGAAAAATCGGTAGTCCATGGACCTGAGTTTCTGAAAATCGCAGTATCTCCGACAGCCGCATGAAGACTCACATTATTCAATGAAAGAGTTTCACTTGTTTTGAACGTAAAGATTGCTTTTCCTTCATCGGGCACTGTGACTTTGTACCAATCTACTTCATCCCTGTCTGATGTCGAGGCATGCCAATATCCGATATGTCCAGTCACAGTGGTTTGTGGCAAAGCAATTGCCTGTTCAAAACTGTTGTTAGGTTCCATGTCGTTGACTTTGGAACAAGGGTTTGTTGTAAATAATATATTGTAACTTCCCTTACCTCCCCAAATTGGAACTTTCAGATAGTATTCACCAGCTTTTAGATCGTATTCGTTAAAGGTGAATGTTTGACCCCAGGGTCCTGAGCTGCGGAACGAAACAGAATCACCCACTGATGCATACAAAAGCGGGTTGTTTACTGATAAATCACCTGTTGTCTTAAAGATGAAAGATGCATTACCGTCTTGTGGTACCGTAAATTTGTACCAGTCAACTACATCCTTATCTTGAGCTGACTGATGAAAATATCCAAGTTGCGCACTGCTCAGTGTGTCACCTTCAATCAAAGGAATAGCGGTGGCATACGAGTCGTTCGGCTCAGTCTCGACGGGTAATAAGGAAGGAGTGAATTCCGCAATGAAACGATAGGCACCGTAACCGCTCCATAGTGGAATCTTAATCCAGTAATCTCCCTTTGAGAGGTCGTCAATGGTAAAGGTAACCTGGCTCCCCCAGTTGCCTGTGTTGCGATGATTGTCGTTTTCTGTGTACAATAACACATTGTTGATTGCCAGTGTGTTGTCCGTAATGATTGAAAATTTTAAGATGCCACTTTCCGGTATTGATACTTTAAACCAATCTGATTGGTCTATAGATCCGATTTTTTCATACCCAATCCGGGCATAGACTGTGTCTGAAAGCTGAATCACTTGTGCCTCGTTTTGTATGTCGTTCGGCTCTGTATCTGCATCAGCCGCTTGCACAAAGCTTGTACTTAGTGTGTAAGCCCCATAACCACTCCACCGTGGCACTTGAATATAATAGGTACCGGGAAGCAGGTTATTCTTATAAACCGTAGCTTCTTTTCCCCAGGTGCCGGTGGTCAGCACTGCGTTACCATACTGATCAATTAGTATCAGGTTATTTACGCGTAGGGGATCCTCTGACGTAACATTGATACTAAGCTTTCCACTTTCAGTAGTAGTCAAAACATACCAATCTTGCGTATCCATATCGCCGTATGTTGAATAAAAATAGCCAAGATGACCTGTTACAGACTGGTTAAGTTGTATTGATATTGGTTGCTCAATCGTGTTATTAGGCTCTGCATCAATGGCGACTGAATTCGGTATAATAGATGTTGTTAATACATAGCTGCCATAAGCTGACCAGCGTGGAATCATCAGATAATAATGACCTGCTTTCAGGTCATTTACTTCAAAGGTAAACTCTGTTCCCCAGGAGGCTGTATTTCTGGCAATCAGTTCGTCGCCTTCCAAAGAATACAAAACGAGATTGTTGACGTTCAGTAGTCCGTCTGTTTTCAAACTGAAACGTACAGACCCTTCGAGAGTTGTAGTGAAATCATACCAATCTGCCTCATCCCTGTTCTTAATATAGGAATAGCCCAGATGACCTTCGGAAATACTACCGTCGGTCACAGTAACAGCGCTAGTATATACATCGTTTGGTTCCGGATCTTCATAGTTGATAGGCACGTGAGAATAAGATGCCTGAAAGGTTCCGGATCCACTCCAATACGGGACAGATAAAGTGTATGTTCCTGCTTTCAGGTCATTTACTTCAAAGGTAAAAGCAGTACCCCATGGTCCGCTATTCCTTACTTTCATTTCGCCGTTGTACATTCCCCTTAAAGTAACATTGTTTATTTGCAGATCTCCCGAAGCAGCAAAGACAAATAAAACCTTCCCATCAGCCGGAACAATCACATTGAATAGAACTTCTGTATAATCTTTTGAAAGAAATCCTGAAATAGGATTCCCCGGATGGATGTCAGCTGTTTTAGTAATGCTTTGGTTTTGTGCAGACAATGGAGTACATGCCAGCATTATCGCTGTTAATAACGTAATTAGTTTTTCCATAGCTGTATGTTTTAATTGTGAATTGTCTGAACCAAAAGTACAACAGAAGAAGAGAATTATTCCTCTCAAAGCGTATAATATGACTCCCAATTCGTATAAATGTGAGCAAAAGAAAAGTCCCGCTCCGGACAAACCGAAGCGGGACTCTCTGTATGAATAAACGATATTTTATTCTTTGATTGCAGCAATACCCGGGAGGATTTTTCCTTCGATTGCTTCAAGCAGTGCACCACCACCTGTAGATACATAAGATACTTTGTCAGCAAGACCAAACTTGTTAACACAAGCTACTGAGTCGCCACCACCTACGAGAGAGAAAGCGCCATTTGCAGTAGCTTCTGCGATAGCATTTCCTACAGCACGTGATCCGGAAGTGAAGTTGTCAAACTCAAATACGCCTGTCGGACCATTCCAAAGAATTGTCTTAGAGTTTTTGATCACTTCGGCAAACATAGCTTCTGTCTTAGGACCTATGTCAAGACCTTCCCAACCTTCTGGTATCTCACCAACCGGAACAAACTGAGTGTTTGCGTCGTTAGAGAAGTTGTCTGCAATCTTAGCATCTACTGCCAACACGAGGTTTACACCCATCTCTTTTGCTTTAGCAATCAGCGACAAAGCCAGATCCAGTTTGTCATCTTCGCAGATAGACAGACCGATCTTACCACCATTTGCTTTTGCAAAGGTATAGGTCATACCACCTGCAATGATCAGGTTGTCCACTTTAGACAGCAGATTCTCGATGATCTCAATCTTAGACGATACTTTTGAACCACCCATGATAGCGGTGAAAGGACGTTGGATATCAGTCATCACCTTATCAACAGCAATTACTTCCTGATTCATCAGGTATCCGAACATCTTGTTATCTGTATCGAAATATTTTGCGATCAAAGCTGTAGAAGCATGCGCACGGTGAGCTGTACCGAAAGCATCGTTTACATAGCAGTCAGCATAAGAAGCCAACTTCTTGGTAAACTCTTTCTGGCTTTCTTTTACCACTTTCTTAGCAGCTGCTTTTTCTTCATCTGAAGCATCTTCAGCAAGACCTCTTGGTTTGCCTTCTTCTTCAGCATAGAAACGCAGGTTTTCCAACAACAGAGCTTCTCCCGGTTTCAGTGCAGCCGATTTTGCAGCAGCCTCTTCGCCCATGCAGTCATTGGCAAACTGAACATCTACACCGATTAATTTAGATACAGGTGCAAGGATGTGTTTCAGAGAGAACTTGTCAGCCGGTCCTTTCGGGCGACCCAGGTGCGAACCGATGATTACACTACCACCATCAGCAAGAATCTTCTTCAAAGTAGGAAGAGCTGCGCGGATACGTGTGTCGTCAGTAATGTTGAAATTTTCATCCAATGGAACATTGAAGTCCACTCTCACAAATGCCTTTTTACCGGCAAAATTGAATTTGTCAATTGTTTGCATAATAACTAGCTATTTTAATTTTAAACATAAACCGTTCTATGAAGCTGCAAATATACAAATTTCGGTTGAAAAAAGTGACATTTTGCCGTGCGGATTACAATTATTCAGTTACAAAGATATAAGTGGCTGTATTCTGCTCGTTTTCGATATTTTTCTGTCATCTCAGTCAATACTAAAAATAAATAGTGATAAATCAATCCGAATATTTTAATAAAGAAAGATATTTATTTAATTTTGAGGTCTAACACTTTCATTAATCAATATAACGATGAAGAGAATAGTCTTGTTTTTCGTGAGCCTGCTAATCGTTGTTGCAACTCAGGCATTTGATTTCACAGTCAACCAAATAAAGTATACAACAAATGGTGATAAAGAAGTCTTCGTACAGTCCAGACAAGAAACTTATCTCTCTGGGGATATTGTGATTCCTTCAACAGTCAACTATGCAGGGCATACCTATTCTGTCACAGCGATAAGAGAGTATGCATTTATACAGTGCAGTTATGTTACGTCTATTACAATTCCGGAAGGGATCACCTATATTGGAAAATATGCTTTTAGAGATTGCAGTTCTCTTACCTCTTTCTTCATTCCTGAGGGGGTCACATCTATTGATGAGGGCGCTTTTTATTATTGCACGAACCTTACATCTGTTCATATACCTTCGAGCCTTACTTCGCTTTCGCCCCAAATTTTTGAATGTTGTTTTTCACTTTCTTCTGTCGTATTTCCTGACGGACTCACAGAGATTGGATATGCTGCATTTTATAATTGCAGAAGTTTGACTTCTTTCACAATTCCCTTGAATATCACTTCTATCGGAGAGAGTGCTTTTGGTGGGTGTACCGCGTTGACTCAGTATGTTGTACCGGAAGATCATCCCTTGTTTTCTGTGGTCGACAGCGTCTTGTTTAATAAAAATAGAGACACCCTTTTAGCATATCCAAATGCGAAGGCGACAACTTATACCATTCCTGAGAGTGTCACTGCGATTGGAAATACAGCCTTTGAGCGTTGTAGTTCTCTTACTTCCATCACTATACCGGAGGAAATTACTTTCATAGGTCGTGCCTCATTTTATAATTGCATTGCACTTACTTCCGTGACTATCCCTTCTCAATCTTCGATCGGTGAGTATGCATTTGAGGATTGTACTGCTCTTACTTCGGTTACGATACTTGATGGTGTCAAGTCAATAGGGAATCATGCTTTTTACGAGTGTAGAGCTCTTACTTCTGTGCGTATTCCTTCTAGTGTTGATACAATTGGTGGTGGCTCTTTTGCATCCTGCAGTGCTCTTACTGATGTTAGTATCTCGGAAGGAGTTGACGTGATCGAAATAGGTGCTTTTAGTTATTGCACCAATCTTGCTTCAGTAACTATTCCCGAGAGTGTGAACTCTATCGGAAGAAGCGCATTCACAAAATGTGAAAGTCTTGCTTCTGTCATTATTCCGGAAGGAGTATCTTGTATTGACGACTATACATTTCAGAATTGCATGAAGCTTGCTTCTGTGGGTATCCCCTCGACCATAACTTCTATTGGTACGTATGCTTTTGCTGAATGCCGTACTCTTTATTCTGTATCACTTCCAGAGCGTGTTGATTCAATTGGAGAAGGTGCTTTTGCTGGTTGCACTGGTTTGAAGGAGTTTTATTGCCTGAATCCGATTCCTCCAATTGCCGGTGTAGATGCTTTCTCTGAGGTTTACGCTAGAGTATGTACGCTGCATGTTCCAGAAGGCTCACTCGATAGCTATAAACAGGCGGAAGAGTGGAAGGATCTTTTGGATATATCTATTGACGTGCCGCAAACAACGGCTCCTTCTCTCACTATTCTGACCGATGGTGATCAGCTTATCATTGAAGGAACTATTGCCGGTGAAGTTGTCCAACTCTATACTACAAATGGTACATTAGTCAACTCGGTCGTTTCAGATGGAAATCCCATTCGAATTACCGTTTCAGCCGGAGCACTCTACTTTGCACGAATAGGCAATACAACGGTAAAAATAGCCTTATAATTATTCCTTTGTCAATTCGCCCAGCTTCTTCTTCGTTAGTTGTGGGTCAGTAGCTTTAAATGTATAAAGCACCATGCTATGTTTCGGAACTTTCAGCAGCATTCCGTCCTTCATCTGTATCCCTTCTTCTTTCACTGTTGTAAAAGTTTCTTTTTCTGAAGGAGTAGCGCCGTTTACAATATAACAGGTGGCTGTGCTTTGCACCTTAATACCTTCCGGCAAGACTAGCTGGACGCTGTAATCGTATTCAAAGTCGCGGCTAAAGAGAAGAATACTCCAGTTTGCACCGTTATTATATGCGCAGATTCCTACAGGAGAATGCCCTTCAACGGACTCTGTTATCATCGTGGAGGAAGACTTTTCTTTCTGTAGCACAGAAAGTTTGTTATTCGTTTCCACCTTTGTCTCCATTAGATTGCCTTTGCAGTACTTGTTGATGAGAGAGGTGATGGTATAATGAGCCAAAGGTGCACCATTATTCATGGTGATGCGCCATTCTCCGCCTCCAAAGTTAAAGATGGTCGGTAGAATGGAAGAATATTGCAACGAAGAAGTCAGATAATCACACAATACGATCGCTTGTCCGAGCGTGCCGTAATAGCCGGGAGTGGACACCTGAGATTCATACAGATACGTATATTTCCGGGTTCCGGTTAGTTTCATTTGCGTCTGAAGATTCTCCTTAAATGCGGCAAGATTGGATGCCATTTGTTTCTGACGAAGCTGAAAATACTGATGGACACTCTCACCATATTCAACTTCCGGATTGTAATCCATATTGCCACCTAAATAACCGGAAAGACCGATGGTGTTTAGTTCGCCATGATCGCCGCGCAATACGGTTTCGTTCAGTCCATAACTATCCTTGTTGCTCGGATTACGTCCGCTATAAACGAGATAAACCTTGTCCTCAATCTCTTTCCAGTAGGGAGATGTCCGTATCAGCGTGGCAATCGAACGGCACCATTCGCCATACGCTTTAAAGTCATCTCCTATGGGCGCATTATGAGCAGTACCTCCCCAAACTTCATTACCCAACTCCAGAAGAAGTCCTTGACCGGTAGTACGCGAAAGTAAAGGTTGCTCATAACCTTCTTGTTTGCGAATGGCTCCATACTTAGAATCAGCCGGTCCTGCCAGATACTCTATCAGGTGAAGGAACGTATTGGGATCAGTTCGATAATCGACTGAATAATCCAGACGATCACCACCACCCAGTCCGCCGGGACCTTCTTTTGTGCCGATGCAAAGCGCATAATAGGCACCAATCTCATTGCAGAAAGCCATATTACGGGCATGCGTATCCGGAAGATTACCGATTGAGAGTGGCGCTTTGCCGGCATCAGGTCCTGAAGCCTTTTCAAAAGCATACGCATTGGCATCCAAAGCCCCCCGGCGAAGCACACCCGGATGCAATGCCCGAACCATACGGTTCAGCGCCGAATCCTCAAACAACTTGCCCGACATCATATCCACATTGATGCCCAATCCTTCCGACCAGGTCAATGTCTGTTTCTGTATGCTCAGGCGCAACCGATGTTCACCTAAAGTCAGACCGGTACAATCCAGCGGATCAAACGAACCGGTGGAGAAACGAAAAGCTTTACTCTTCTTAGATGAGATTAACGACGAACTAACCGCCACGAGATTTACCTTATATTCTGTCTTGGGAGTGAGTCCGGTGATCAGTAGAGAATCTGAAAATAATTTGTCGTGTGTGTACAACATGTCGTTCAGGAAGAGGTCGTATCCAATAACAGATGAGTTCATCTCTTTTTCCCGCCCCCAGGTCAGTAACAAAGATTCTCCTGTTGCAGCAGCACGCGTAATAGAGGCCGGAGCTTTCGGCACACGTTTGGATACAGCAGCCGTCTTAACGCTAATTGGCATCAAAGGAGACTCATTGCCTAGTTCGTCCACTGCCGCTACCCCGATCTGATATACTTTGTCAGGCAATAGATTACCTGCCATTCCACTTGTACGCTCGATAAGATCTTTACTGTTCTTTTCGCCATTCACATAGATAGAGTACCCTGCAATCTTTGCGAGCTTCTCCTTGTTCTTTTCCTCTTTCCAGGTAAGGCAGACAGCTTGATCCATTACGGCGACAGCTTGAAGAGAAGCCGGCGTATTCGGAAGAATAGGATCATAAAGCGGTACTACAAGGTCTGATGGTAAGTACGGATTGTTATCCAGTCCTGGCCCTTGCACACGAATGCCATAAGAGAGATGGTTTACAAACCAATAGACCGCAAAGATTGGATAACCCTTACCGGCTTCCAGATAAATCGGCGAGGAAGTGTAATAACGGTCGGTAATTTGTTTACCGATATTCTTTGACCCGGAAAGAGAAACGATCTCCACCGCATTCTTCCAGGAGACACACGTCGTATCCAGATAAAGCGTGCCACGATAATCTGACGCATCCAGAGAGAAGGTGTAAAGACCACTCACCCGGGGCATGAAATAACCTTTCAAGGCCGAAGTGGCAAGATTGGGAAAAGACACTTTTTGATTGTTACTCCCCGAATTCAGATCTCCGGAAGATGTAAGTTTGGGAAAAATCTTTTTCCACTTCTCAAAGATAGGAGCTTTGCCCCAGAAAGAGTCTCTGGCATCCGGAAAGAAAGCACTGTCCACCACTTCCGAATAGACCGGCTGCGCATTGGATTGTATCGGATTAGCCTGTTGCCAAAACGCCATATCGTACAACTCGAGAGCGATACCGGTTTTCTTCGGCTGATCTTCGGCTGCCGGTGCGTGAATGGTGAGGCAAGAGAGAAGAACGATCAGATACAATGGATTTCTTTTCATGGGTATATCAGGTATTACGGGTCATTGAATGGGTGCAAATCTACAAATAGTTTTCAGAATTTCTTAGTTATCAGCTGATAATACCCTAATTGTGGTACAAGAATACCTTTTATGAGGTATTTTGGGAACGACCAACATACCCTAACTTTGCCTCATTATTTAGAAAGATGCAGTATGACAAATTATTTTATTGTTCCCGGTCTTGGAGGTTCCGGACCGGAACACTGGCAAACATATTTTGAACGCTCCGGAGAGAATTTCAGGCGCATTGAACAAAAGGACTGGAATGCCCCGGATATACCGCAATGGATTGAGGCAATACAAAAAGCCATCTCAGCTTTTGATCCGCAATCTGTTGTGCTTGTCGGACATAGTCTGGGCTGCCTGGCAATTGCTTCCTGGGCAGCACGTTATAATCCCAGTATCAAAGCAGCTTTACTCGTTGCTCCACCCGACACCGGATTACTGCACAGCAAACTTCAGCAGCGTTTGTTTGATCACATCCCAACCGAAAAGATTCATTTCAGGACGCGGCTTATCGCCAGCACCAATGATCACTGGGCAACTATAGAGCAGGTGAAACAGTATGCAAAGAAATGGGGGAGTGAGTTTATAACGATCGGTGATGCCGGACACATCAATGATTCGTCCGGTTATGGCGATTGGCCGGAAGGGATGAGACTGTTGAAGGAGCTGGAATAAATGCAAGCCAAATTGTTCTAAAACACCGATTCAGGCACAAAGAGCGTTTGGGATTTAGAAAAAGAAAAGGATTATTCCCATTCTTCTCAAAGCATGGGAACAATCCTCTGAAAGGAGTTGAAAGAATTGGTTTAGTTGATCGTAAACTTTCCGTTTATCCTCTCGCCGTTTTTACCAGACAGTCCAAATAAATAACATCCGGGTTTTAGACCGGTGATCGTTTTCTCTGTTTCTCCGGGATTTATTTCGATGGCTTTTTTCTTCGTTCCATCTATTGTAAAGAGCTCTAGCTGGAAAGGTATATCGTAGGAGTCACTTAATTGGAAGGTCACTTCTCCATTATTGGATATTGCGTGTACATTCAGAGAGGAGAAGCCTCTTTCTGCGTTTTCACCGGCAATCAGATACGAATCGGTCTCTTCCGGATTGAAAACGAAATCTTTAATGTAGGATATAGAACCCGGAGTTATGTGCGGAGGATCTAATGTTGGGCTATCTTTATATCTTATTTGTAAAGTCAATGAAGATGGAGCACTTACTGTTTTTAATTTTACATTGTACACGAAAGGACAGATTTCCATGAATGCAACCGGATAGGATGCCTCATTCATTGTATTGTATGTTATATTATTCAATGGATAGACTGAATCCGGATAATTTATGTTGCCTGATGAATCAATAATGGAAGTGCTTGATTGTTCAAAGCTGAACGGAGAGGTAATATATGGCATTGGATTAGTTCCTACTATGATATCTTTCTTCCACACTTGTAATTGATTTAAGACAAGTTGACAGGTATCTATCACCTTTCCGTACGGCAGTAAGATTCGAATAGAAAGATATGGAAGACACGGTAAATGGGGATTATCCAGACAGAAATCTGGTCCAAGAATCAAAGCAAATCCATTCGTATCGGCTTCAATGTAATACTGTGAGGTATCAATGTTCATCTGATACTCTTTAGTTATTGTTTGTCCTTTTGCAAAATTAATAATGAATAAAATTAATAATCCGGTAATGTATATTCGTTTCAAATAGATGGATTTTTATTATAATGTTTTTAAGACATATGATTTTCGGAGACTTGAAGAACCTTGTTATACGGGTGGAATAATTTTAACAAGAGTACTCCTTTTAAATTCTTGTTCTTCCTGCAAGAAACAAGAAGCGCAAATGAGTGCCATTTCGTGCGTTGTGTTTGTTCATCATTCATTTATTCATTATCAAGAGACGTGTCACAACATATCTTGATGTAGTAATCATGCAAATAAACCTGAATCCACGACAAACATATATATTATTATTCTGATTTCAAAATATATCTATGATTATTTGTTTATATTTTTAAGAGCTATTCCATAGAAAGAGAATTAGAGCATTTTATCGAAAGAGGCGGATTTCTTTCAAAAAGAGTATGGAATAGAGGTTTAACATCCAATATTGAACCGGATGAGCAAAAGAGCTAACGGATTGAGATGAAGGATCGGACGAGACCTATTCTTTCGGTGCGCTTTTGCACCATTCACTAATGCCACAGGTTTTGCAGTGGGGATTGCGTGCAGTACAGACATATCTTCCGTGAAGGATCAGCCAGTGGTGGGCGATGGGCAGGAGTTTGCCGGGGATGAATCTTACAAGTTCTTTTTCTGTTTGCAGAGGAGTCTTGGAGTTGGTAGTCAGTCCGATACGGTTTGCCACACGAAAGACATGTGTATCTACGGGCATTGCGGGCAGATGAAAGACCACGGCGGCTATCACGTTCGCTGTCTTACGGCCTACGCCCGGCAGTGTTTGAAGCTGCTCAATGTCTTGAGGAACTGCCCCGTTGAAAGTACTCATCAGCTTTTGAGCCATTCCTATCAGGTGTTTTGCCTTATTGTTGGGATAGGAAACGCTGCGAACCAGAGGAAAGAGTGCTTCAAAGGTTGTGGAGGCCATCGCTTCAGGAGTGGGGAAATGTCGAAAGAGTTCCGGTGTCACCATATTGACCCGCTTGTCGGTACATTGAGCTGAAAGTATGACTGCCACTAACAACTGAAACGGAGTTTCATAATGAAGCTCCGTTTCAGCTACCGGTATGTTGGACTGAAACCAATCAATGATCCGGAGATATCTTTCTTTCTTCAGCATATTTTAATAGGCTGACTCAAACTCTTTTAGGAACCGGACATCATTTTCCGAGAACATGCGCAAGTCTTTGACGCGGTATTTGAGGTTGGTGATACGTTCGATACCCATACCGAGCGCATATCCTGTATAGACTTTGCTGTCAATGCCGCAATTGTCGAGCACAGCCGGATCAACCATACCGCAACCGAGGATCTCTACCCAACCGGTATTCTTACAGAACGGACATCCTTTGCCGCCGCAGATGTTGCAGGAGATATCCATCTCCGCAGATGGTTCGGTGAAAGGGAAGTAGGAAGGACGCAGACGGATCTTGGTGTCAGCGCCAAACATCTCCTGTGCAAAATAGAGCAGGATCTGTTTCAGATCAGCAAAGGAGACGTCTTTTGCCACGTAGAGCGCTTCTACCTGATGGAAGAAACAGTGTGCGCGGTAAGAGATCGCTTCATTACGATAGACACGTCCCGGACAGATGATGCGGATAGGTGGCTGCGTTTTTTCCATCACACGGGTTTGAACAGAAGAGGTGTGCGTACGCAACAGGATATCGGGATGACTTTCCACAAAGAAGGTGTCCTGCATATCGCGTGCCGGATGGTCTTCGGCAAAGTTCAACGCGGAGAAGAGATGCCAGTCGTCTTCAACTTCCGGCCCTTCAGCTACGGTAAATCCCTGACGGGCAAAAATATCGATAATCTCTTCTTTCACGAGGGAAAGAGGGTGACGTGTGCCTAGTGGAATAGGATAGGAGGTACGGGTCAGATCAATATCATTGCTCTCACCTGATGGTCCGTCAAATTGTTCTTTCAGTTCGTTGATCTTGTCCTGAGCCTTGTTCTTCAGATCGTTGAGCAGCTGACCCATCTCTTTCTTCTGATCGGCAGCCACATTTCTGAAGTCATTGAACAAAGCGGAAACTTCCCCTTTCTTACTCAGGTATTGAATACGCAGTGCTTCCAGTTCATCGGCATTCTTCGCTGTGAACTGATCTATCTTCTCTGCAATCTCTTTTATTTTATCAATCATCGCAATCTACTGTTTGTCAAATATAAGGTGCAAAGTTAAATAAAACAGCTTGCTCATGAAAAGTTTCCATCTATTTATTTTACTTTTGCCTTGAAAAAGGTATAACAATGACAATACGAGAGAAGGTAGCTAACTATATCAAAGAAAAACAATTGATGCCCGAACAAGGCAAAATCATTGTGGCATTGAGTGGCGGAGCTGATTCTGTGGCATTGGTATATCTCCTCGCCGAACTCAACTATCCCCTTATTGCCGCCCATTGTAATTTTCATCTTCGCGATGCCGAGTCTGATAGGGATGAGGCTTTTGTCCGTGCTCTGACGGAGCGTATGGGTGTCGAGTGTCGTGTCATCTCTTTTGATACCAAAGAATATGCTGCGACTCATGGCTATTCGATTGAGATGGCTGCCAGGGAGTTACGCTATGATTGGTTTGAACGGTTACGTCAAGAAACGGGAGCCGTTGCTGTTGCTGTGGCTCATCATTCGGATGACTCGGTGGAGACTGTCTTACTCAATCTGATGCGTGGCACGGGTATTCAGGGACTGACCGGTATTGCTCCGCGACGCGATGTGGTGGTTCGTCCGCTACTCTGCCTTTCGCGTGCTGATATTTTGAACTATCTGCAGGAGAAAGGAGCCGATTATGTGACGGATAGCACCAATCTGGAAGATGAATATACGCGTAATAAGATACGGTTGGACTTGCTGCCCTTGATGCGGCAGATCAATCCTTCGGTGTCTGAAGCAATACTTCGTACGGCAGACAATCTGCGTGAACTTGCCGAATGGAGTTCGCAATGGCTGAAAAATGCCAAAGAGAGTGTGATAACGGAGGGACGGATGGATATTGAAAGGCTTCTTTCTTCACCGATGCCGCGGATGTTGTTGTATGAGATACTACAGGAGCGTGGTTTTAACAGACCACAATGCGAACAGGTATGGGAAGCGTTGCCGGGAATCTCGGGGAAAGTTTTC
>JAQUZH010000058.1 GCA_028691445.1 Bacteroidales bacterium
AAGAGAAGAGTTTGCTTCTGCGCTGCTGGACTTAAATGAAGCCATCCGACTGGATCCGAGAAACGCGGATTATTATATCAATCGGGGCATCATTCGCTATCGGTTGAATGACTTACGAGGCACCATGAATGATTACGACAAAGCGTTGGATCTGGATCCTTCCAGTCTGATTGCGCTTTTTAATCGCGGACTTCTTCGCTCGATGGTGGGCGACAACAATAGGGCCATTGAGGATTTTGATAAAGTGATTCAATTGGAGCCAACGAATTACATTGCCATTTACAATCGTGCCTTGCTTCGTACTGAAACGGGTGACCTGACAGGGGCCATCACTGATTATTCGACCGTAATAAAAAAATATACTGATTTCGTACCGGCCTATTATGCCCGTTCGGAGGCTCGTAAAAAGAAGAATGATCTGCGTGGGGCGGAGATTGATTATACAACGGCAATGACCCTGGAGATGAACCGTGGAAAGAATGCTCCAAAGAGTACTGAAGAGGCAGAGAAGAGTGAGGATGATGATAAAGTGCGTGAAAACTCTGATCAGAGTATCGGCAAGTTTAACAGACTTGTGGTGGCTGATGATGACGATGATAGTAAACGTAATTATAGCAGTGAGTATCGCGGACGTGTGCAAAACCGGAATGTGTCGATCGGATTGCAGCCTGCCTATTTCTTTTCTTGGTACAAACAAGAGAATGATTTGCGTCCGCTTTCTTATTATATAGGTGTGGTCGAAGAGATCAACAAGAAGAAGACATTGAATAATTATCTGCTGCTGACGAATAAAGATATTACATTGACTTCCGACCAGGTGTCTGAAAGATTTGCTTCGATCGATTATTATTCGAAACGTATTGGGGTGGATAGTACCGATGTGTCGGCATACATGGGAAGAGCGGTTGATCTTATGCTTATTCAGGATCTGAAGAGTGCGTTGGAAGATTGCAATACGCTCGTTCGCATCGATCCGGATTATGTGCCGGTCTATATGAATCGGGCTTTAATCCTTTCGAAACAACTGGAGTATGCCAATGCGATGAAACAAAACGAAGAAGAGGAGAATGCGGCTAGCAAACTCCAACCGTTTGATTTTGCCAACATTAAAGGAGCAAAGAGCAGTTCGCCGAAACTCAACATGCCGATGGATGATTTCCGACAAGCGAATACGGAAAGAAGAAAAATTATCTCGGATTACTCAAAAGTGATAGCGCTTGATCCCCAATTTGTGACTGCCTATTATAATCGGGCGAATCTCTATTCTGAATTAAAGGAGTATCAGCGCGCCATTGAAGATTATACGCATGCCATCAAACTGGAACCTGAGTTTGCGGAAGCCTTCTTTAATAGAGGTCTCACAAGGGTATTGGCAGGTAAAGACAAGGAGGGAATTGCCGATTTGAGCAAGGCCGGCGAATTGGGTATTCCGGAGGCTTACAATATTATAAAACGCTATTCTGAATAAAATAGAATCAATCATTGCTTATAAATTGAATAAATACTACTTTTGCGAGTTGATAAATTGAACTAATTATGATACGAATTAAATTTCCTGATCAGTCCGTCCGCGAATATCCCAAGGGAGTTACCGGAATGGAAATAGCTGAGAGCATTAGTCCGCGTCTTGCACAGGATGTGTTGGCTGTCGGAGTCAATGGAGAAACCATAGATCTGTCTCGTCCGATAACCTCTGATGCAGACGTTGTTCTGTATAAATGGGAGGATGCTGAGGGTAAACATGCTTTCTGGCATACATCTGCTCACCTCATGGCAGAAGCTTTACAAGAGTTGTATCCCGGTATCCAATTTGGAATCGGTCCGGCGATTGAAAATGGCTTCTATTATGATGTTGATCCTGGTGATTCTGTCATCAAAGAAGCTGATCTTTCTGCCATTGAGGCGAAGATGATTGAACTGTCAAGCCAAAAGCAGGCGATCATCCGTAAAGATATTTCGAAAAGCGAGGCTTTGTCCTATTTTGGAGAAAGAGGCGAAACCTATAAGTTGGAACTAATCAACGATCTTGAGGATGGAACGATTACGACCTATACACAAGGTAGCTTTACCGACCTTTGCCGTGGACCGCATATTCCTACTACTGCACCGATCAAGGCTGTCAAACTGACGAGTGTTGCGGGAGCGTACTGGAGAGGCGATGACAAACGTAAAATGCTTACCCGTGTCTATGCTATCACTTTTCCGAAAAAGAAGATGCTGGATGAATACCTTGTGTTGCTGGAAGAGGCGAAGAAACGTGATCATCGTAAGATCGGTAAGGAAATGGAACTTTTTGCCTTTTCGGAGAAAGTAGGCAAGGGGCTTCCGTTGTGGTTGCCGAAAGGTACTGCCTTACGTCTTAGTCTGGAAGATTTCTTGAAGAGAATTCAAAAGCGTTTCGGATATCAACAGGTGATTACCCCGCATATCGGACAAAAAGAGTTATATGTGACTTCCGGTCACTATGCAAAATATGGAAAAGATTCATTTCAACCCATCCATACACCTGAAGAAGGAGAAGAGTATTTGTTGAAACCGATGAACTGTCCTCACCACTGTGAGATTTACAAGTGCTTCCCTCGTTCATACAAAGATCTGCCTTTGAGACTTGCGGAGTTTGGCACGGTCTATCGCTACGAACAGAGCGGCGAATTGCATGGTTTGACCCGTGTGAGAAGTTTTACGCAGGATGATGCTCATATCTTCTGTAGCCCTGATCAGGTGAAAGATGAGTTTTTGAAAGTAATGGATATAATTTTCATCATCTTCAAGGCATTGGAGTTTGAAAACTTTGAAGCTCAGATCTCTTTGAGAGACCCGAACGATAAGAATAAATACATCGGAAGTGACGAAAATTGGGAGAAGTCTGAGAAAGCCATCGTTGAAGCTTGTGCGGAGAAAGGCTTGAAAGCTACCGTTGAATTGGGAGAAGCAGCTTTCTACGGACCCAAGCTTGATTTCATGGTTAGAGATGCGATTGGACGCAAATGGCAGTTGGGTACCATTCAAGTGGATTACAACTTGCCGGAACGGTTCGAACTTGAATATACGGGAGCAGATAACCAGAAACATCGTCCGGTCATGATCCATCGCGCGCCGTTTGGTTCGATGGAACGTTTTGTTGCTGTTCTTATTGAACATACCGGTGGTAAGTTCCCGTTATGGCTGACCCCTGATCAGGTTGTTATTCTTCCGATCAGTGAGAAGTTTAATGAGTATGCCGAGTCTGTTGCCAAATTCCTGAACAGAAACAATATTCGTACAGTTGTTGATGATCGAAATGAGAAGGTCGGACGTAAAATCAGAGACAATGAATTGAAAAGAATTCCTTATTTATTGGTTGTTGGAGAGAAAGAAGCACAAAATAATGAGGTTTCCGTAAGAAAACAGGGAGAAGGTGATCAAGGTTCAATGAAAATTACTAACTTTGCCGCTCTTTTGAATGACGAAATTGAAAAAATGGTTAATCAATTTAATGATTGATTCCGCAAATAAATAATTAAAAGTAGGAGAATAGAATTTTTGAGAATGAAAGAAGACCTCAAAGTGCAGTTTCGGATTAATGAAGGAATCCGTGCCAAAGAAGTTCGTGTTGTTGGTGAAAATATTGAGCAAGGGGTTTACCCGGTTCGTGAAGCTATTCGTATGGCTGAAGAACATGGACTTGACTTGGTGGAAATCTCTCCAACCGCTGTTCCTCCTGTTTGTAGAATTGTAGATTACCAGAAGTTCTTATATCAATATAAGAAACGTCAGAAAGAGCAAAAAGCCAAATCTGTTAAGGTTGTGGTGAAGGAGATCCGTTTCGGACCTCAGACCGATGATCATGATTATAACTTCAAGTTAAAGCATGCCAAAGGATTTTTGGATGAAGGAGCAAAGATAAAAGCCTTCGTTTTCTTTAAAGGTCGTTCGATCTTATTCAAGGAACAGGGAGAGGTGTTATTGCTGCGCTTTGCCAATGATCTGGAAGAGTATGGGAAAGTGGATCAAATGCCTGTATTAGAGGGCAAGCGAATGATTATTTTCATTTCTCCAAAGAAGAGAACAGGCGTACCAGTGATCAAGCCGAAAACTGACGTGGCTAAGCCCGGAGCTCCAAAGACAGCCGCTCCAAAAGTGCAGACTCCGAAGGAAGAAGCTCCGAAACAAGAAGAGATCAAAGAAACTGAGAACTAAAAATAACATCCAGACGATGAGAATCGTGCATAGGATATATACTAACTAACTAATAAAATTTACTGTAAAATGCCAAAATTGAAGACTATCTCCGGTGCTAAAAAGAGGTTCTCTCTTACCGGAACAGGAAAAATCAAAAGAAAGCACGCTTTCAAAAGTCATATTTTGACTAAGAAATCGACAAAGAGAAAAAGAAATCTGACCGGATTCACAATCCTGGACAAAACAAACTTGAAGAGCGTCAAAGAGATGCTTTCCATGTAATATTCAGAAATCTATTTCACAAAAAGCGAGTTTACCAAAAGATTTATTAACCGAATGCATTAGCAGAGAAGTTCACTCATGAAGAGTGACGCTATCATTCAAAAATTGATTAATTATGCCAAGATCAGTAAATCACGTTGCTTCGAAAGCAAGAAGAAAGAAAATCTTAAAACTCACCAGAGGTTACTTTGGTGCAAGAAAGAATGTATGGACCGTAGCTAAAAACACTTGGGAAAAGGGTTTGACGTATGCGTTCCGCGATCGTAGAAATAAGAAACGTAACTTCCGCGCCTTGTGGATTCAGCGTATTAACGCTGCTGCCCGTCTAGAAGGAATGTCTTATTCTAAGTTGATGGGTGCATTGCACAAATCAGGTATTGAAATTAACCGTAAAGTTCTTGCTGACTTGGCGATGAACAATCCGGAAGCTTTCAAAGCAATCGTTGATAAAGTTAAATAAGGTTGTAGTCAACCAGTAAAAAGGGTTGTCCTATTTAGGACAACCCTTTTTTATTTATCTTTGGCAATTATTATTAATGAATACAATAACATTATGAGTGAACTATTGCCGATCATAAACGGTCAACTGTTGTCTGCTGCTGCTGAGCAGGGGATGGATGAGTTTATCGCTGTTTTTACAAATGCCTATTTGGAGATGATTCAAGACAATCTGAACAGTGATAGTATGCAACTATTGAATGGACATCAGAATACCTTGTTGGCTTATCATTATTTTGTGCAGGAGATTCAAAGTGGTGGATTTGTTCAACTCATTCAAAACGGGTATGGAGCCTATATCTTTGATAATCCTTTTGCAAAAGCCATGCGTCTCTTTGGAGCGAAAGAGTTCTCCAAATTGATTTATAAAGCAAAGAAACTCTATGATGAGCATCGTGAGCGACTCGAAAGAGATACAACAGAAGATGAGTTCATGGCTATGTATGAGGAGTTTGAGGCTTTCGATGATCTGGAAGAAGAGTATTTTGAATTAGAAGAAGAGTCAACGGCCACCATTGCTCAATTTATCGATGAACATCTGGAGCTGTTTGCTACGATCAAAGAATAAATGAATTACTGTAACTAACACCTATAAATATGAAAACCATTTTTCGCACACTTTCCCTTTTTCTTGTCGTCTCTTTAGGTACGACCTTTTCCGATGCCGCTGAATCCTTTTCTCCAGTGGATTATGTGAATCCATTGATGGGCACGCAATCTACCGTGGCACTTTCTGCCGGAAATACCTATCCGGCTATTGCCCGTCCATGGGGTATGAACTTCTGGATGCCTCAAACCGGTACGATGGGTAATGGATGGGCCTATGTCTATACCGACAATAAGATTCGTGGCTTCAAACAGACACACCAGCCAAGTCCCTGGATCAACGATTATGGACAATTCTCGCTGATGCCTGTTACCGGCAAACCGGTATTTGAGGAAAACGAACGTGCCAGTTGGTTTTCTCATAAAGCTGAACAAGCTTTGCCTTACTATTACAAAGTCTATCTGGCTGATTATGATGTGATGACAGAGATAACCCCGACCGACCGATCAGCCATGTTTCGTTTTACCTTTCCCAAGAGTGATGACGCTTATGTTGTGATTGATGCGTTTGATCGTGGGTCCTCTATTCAGATTCTCCCTGAACAAAAGAAGATTATCGGCTACACTACACGCAATAGTGGGGGAGTACCAAGCAATTTCCGCAATTACTTTGTGGTTGAGTTTGACAAACCATTCGAAGTGACTTATACCTTCAATGGCAAGGAACTCAAATCGGATCTTGCTCAGAAAGATAATCATGTAGGTGCCGTTATCGGATTTAAGACACAACGCGGAGAGGTTATTCATGCAAAGGTTTCTTCCTCTTTTATCAGTGATCAGCAAGCTCTTCAGAATCTCAAAGAACTGGGAAACGATAGCTTTGATACCGTGAAAGAAAAAGGAAAAGCTGCGTGGAATGATGTATTGAAACGCATCAAGGTCGAAGGTGGTACAGTGGATCAGTATCGTACCTTCTACTCTTGTCTCTATCGTTCCCTTCTTTTCCCTCGCATGTTTTATGAGGTGGACGCGGCTGGAAAAATAGTTCATTACAGTCCCTATAACGGTCAGGTTCTTCCCGGCTATCTTTTCACAGATTCCGGTTTCTGGGATACTTTCCGTTGTCTTTTCCCTTTCCTCAACCTGATGTATCCTTCCATCAATCAGAAAATGCAGGAAGGTCTGATCAATACCTATAAAGAAAGTGGTTTCTTCCCCGAATGGGCAAGTCCCGGACATCGTGGCTGTATGGTAGGCAATAACTCTGCTTCTATTTTGGCAGACGCTTATCTGAAAGGAATCAAGGTTAGCGATGAAAAAGCACTCTATGAGGGACTTGTACATGGAGCCAATGCGGTTCACCCTCAGGTCTCTTCTACCGGTCGCCGTGGCTTTGAAGAGTACAACAAATTGGGCTATGTGCCTTGCGATATCAATATCAATGAGAGTGCAGCCCGCACGCTTGAATATGCGTATGATGACTGGTGTATCTATCAGGTTGCCAAGAAGATGAATCGTCCGAAAGAGGAACAAGAGCTTTATGCAAAACGTGCACAAAATTACCGCAATCTCTTTGATAAAGAGACGCTTCTGATGCGTGGCAAGAAAGCGGATGGCACCTTCCAGACTCCGTTCTCACCTTTCAAGTGGGGAGGTGACTTTACAGAAGGTAACTCCTTGCACTATACCTGGTCTGTCTTTCATGATCCTCAAGGTTTGATCAATCTGATGGGTGGAAAGAGTCAATTTGTAGCTATGCTGGACACCGTCTTTGCACTTCCTCCAATCTTTGACGACAGCTATTACGGTGGCGTCATTCATGAGATTCGGGAGATGCAGATCATGAACATGGGTAACTATGCTCACGGCAATCAACCCATTCAGCACATGATTTATCTCTATAACTATGCTGGTCAACCCTGGAAGACTCAATACTGGAACCGTCAGGTAATGGATAAGCTCTATCAAGCAACTCCTGATGGCTATTGCGGTGATGAAGATAACGGACAGACTTCCGCTTGGTATGTCTTTTCTGCCATGGGCTTTTATCCGGTTTGCCCCGGTACTGATCAATATGTGTTAGGTGCTCCTCTCTTTCAGAAAGCCACGCTGACCTTTGAAAACGGAAAGCAAATGGTCATCAGTGCGCCAAACAACAGCGATAAGAACATCTATGTCGGTTCGTTGAAGATGAATGGAAAAAGCCTGACACGCAACTATCTTACGCATGCCGAACTTCAGAAAGGGGGGCAGATGGTGCTGCAGATGCAGTCTACTCCGAATAAAGAAAGAGGAACGAAGGAGAGTGATTTCCCTTATTCCATGTCGACAGAGGTGGTAAAATAACCATCGATAAGTTGCAAGTATTTGAAGTTATCTGAGAAGATCTTCTTATATTTGCAACTGTATCTATTAACAATCGCTATCTAACTATTCATCTAAACTAACAGATATGAGCACTTCAAACAAGATAAAGTTTAAAGTCTCTCCGATTCAGATCATACTGATGTTCAGAACGCTGATCATTAAGAGTCTCAAGCTATTTTGGTATCTCTTGATGCTTCTTGTGATGTGGGTGTTCTTTTTATTGATGATCGTCGATCTGTTGATTCAGATGTTGTTTGAGAATGTGTTGTCACTCTTCTTTAAACTGAAGAACAGGCGCAAGGTAGAGCCGGAGAAACCTACGGAAGAGAGAACCTGGGAATAAAGCCACTATATCCAATCATTATAACGCCCACAGTGAGTGCACCTCACGATGGGCGTTTCTTTTTAGGGTCACAAGAGCATTTGTCCTGCTAATGGTGGGTCAGTTCATATTCTTGGGGATCAATATTCTTGTGGATCTAAGAGTATCAATACGATTGTTGGCAATCAGCTTCCCTTTAGATATCCCGAAAGATATTCAATGCAATGACAGCCGCTGCCTCTGCATCAGCCAATGCGTTATGATGATTGCGTAGGTCATAGCCACAGTGAGCAGCTACGGTATGAAGCTGGTGATTGGGCAGTTCAGGAAACTTGCGCCTCGAACCTCTGCAGGTACAGTAAAACTGATAATCCGGATAATCCATGCAGTATAGTTTGTGGACTGCCTTCAGGCAGCCTTCATCAAAGGGACTGTTGTGCGCAATCAGAGGAAGCGAACCAATCTCCGGTGCCACTTCTCTCCATACATCCGGAAATAGAGCCGCGCTGTCTGTGTCGCGTGCGGTCAGTCCGTGCACTTGTACATTCCAGTAGCTGTAGAAATCAGGCTCCGGCCGGATCAGTCGGTAGATACTATTGACAATCGTACCTTCACGTACCACAACAACTCCCACACTGCACACACTCGTGCGGTGCTGATTGGCTGTCTCGAAATCTATTGCAACAAAGCTGTCCATCGTCAGGGTTTGATTCCTTTTTTATTTTGAGCGCAAATATACGCAAAACGCGCATAGAACCGTCTCCTTTTTGTAGATTTAACCCACTCTTTTGCCGCAAAACTTTCAGATGTTTGCCCCTATTTCTAAATAATAATTAATCGGCTCGTAATTATGAGTGTAAAAACAACTCGAATTGATTGTTTTTGCGAACTTTGTCAACAACTGTTTGATGATGAATAAACTAAAAACAAATTAATACTATGAATGTAATGAAGATCTCTTGTTTGTTGGTGCTCTTGTCGCTTGTTTGCGGATCAGGAAAGGTGCAAGCACAGACTCCTCCAAAAGTTGCAGAAAAAGATTATGCAGCCTATCTCTTTGTCTATTTCACGGGAAATAATATCGAAGAAGAGGCTATCCGATTTGCGGTCAGTACGGATGGCTACAGTTTCAAAGCCTTGAACGGCAACAAACCGGTTCTTGACTCGAAAGAGATCAGCAGTACCGGTGGAGTGCGCGACCCGCATATCCTGCGAGGCAATGATGGAAAGACATTTTACATGGTCGTTACCGACATGACTTCGTCCAAAGGATGGGATTCTAACCGGGCTATGGTTTTGTTGAAATCATCTGATCTGGTCAACTGGAGTTCGGCAGTGGTCAATATTCAAAAGAAGTATGCCAATCAGGAAGACTTGAAACGGGTGTGGGCTCCGCAGACCATCTATGACGCAGCCAAAGGGAAATACATGATTTATTTTTCCATGCAACATGGCAATGGTCCTGATATCATCTACTATGCCTATGCCAATGAGACATTTACTGATTTAGAAGGGGAACCCAAACCGCTCTTCATTCCCTCCAACAAGAAATCATGCATAGATGGCGACATCATTTACAAAGATAGTCTGTATCACCTCTTCTATAAGACGGAAGGCAGTGGCAATGGCATTAAAAAAGCTACAACTAAATCGCTGACTTCGGGCGTTTGGACAGAAGGAGCCGATTACAAACAACAGACAAAAGAGGCTGTGGAAGGTTCCAGTATCTATAAACGGATCCATACAGACACTTACATTCTGATGTATGATGTCTATATGAAGGGCAAATACCAGTTTACCGAAAGCCAGGATCTGGAAAACTTTAAGGTGATAGATGACAACATCTCGATGGACTTCTTCCCGCGTCATGGCACCATACTGCCGATTTCTCAAAAAGAGCTGAAAGCGGTGCTTGCCAAGTGGGGCACTCCCGCCGGATTTACCTTCGAACAACATAACAATCCGGTATTGGAAGGGTATTACGCAGACCCGGAAGTGCTCTATGCCAAGAAGACAAAAAAATATTACATCTATCCGACCAGTGACGGCTATGATGGATGGAGTGGCTACTCTTTCAAGACCTTCTCTTCCGATAACTTGAAGGATTGGAAAGAGGAGAATGTGATTCTGGACCTGAAGAAGGATGTTTCCTGGGCAAACAGAAACGCATGGGCTCCTTGCATTATTGAAAAGAAGATCAAACGTAAATATAAGTATTTCTACTATTTCTCGGCTGCACAGAAAGTAGGAGTGGCTGTGGCTGATGATCCCTGCGGACCGTTTGTTGATTCCGGCAAAGCACTGGTCGCAAGCAGACCGGAAGGTGCAAGAGGCGGACAGGAAATTGATCCGGATGTGTTTGAGGATCCGAAGAGTGGCAAGACTTATCTCTATTGGGGCAATGGCTATATGGCAGTCGCCGAACTGAACAAAGATATGGTTTCTCTCAAGCCGAATACCACCAAAGTGATTACTCCCGACAGAACCTATCGTGAGGGAACCTATATCTTTTATCGCAAAGGCACCTATTACTTCCTGTGGTCAGAAGATGATACCCGCAGTCCCAATTACCGCGTACGCTATGGTACATCCAAATCGCCCTTAGGGCCTATTCAGGTTCCCGCAAACAATCTGGTGATAATGAAAGATGAAGCCAATGGCATTTACGGAACAGGTCACAATTCTATCTTGCAACTTCCCGGTAAAGATGAATGGTACATTGTGTATCACCGTTTCTCTCGTCCGACCGGTATTAAGATGGGCGATGCCGCCGGTTTCCATCGTGAAGTCTGCATGGATAAGTTAGAGTTTAACGCAGACGGATCGATCAAGCAAGTTAAGCCAACCTTGTGATGATGGATAGTCTGAACCTATCGAACGTATGTAAAACAAATTCGAATGAAAAAACAAATTACCTTGATATTACTGGCATGGATCGCCGGTTTATCAACTGAAATGCAAGCACAGGAGGCTATCCTTGCGTCGCCGAACGGAAAGATTGAAGTGTCGGTCAGCCAAAGCAAACAAGAGACGGCTGATTGGTTTCTGACTGTATCGAGTGTCAATGGGACAAAAAAGTCTGTCGTCATCCCTCGCATAACCTTGGGACTCGAGCGTGAAGATGCTTCATTTTACAGCGGTTTGCGCTTGACCAAGCAGACGCGGAGTACGCGTGTCAAGGAGAAATATACGGCCCTTCACGGCAAACGGAAGAACTGTACCAACCAGGCCAACGAACGGACTCTTGTCTTTGTCAATGCCGATCAACAGGTGATGAACGTTGTTGTGAGGGCATACGACGATGGCATCTGTTTTCGATATGCTTTCCCTGAAAAGAAAGCTGGCAAGGTAAAGATCACTGACGAACGTACATCGTATGAGATACCTCCAACGGCCGACCGCTGGCTACAACGTTTTGTGCCCAGTTATGAGGGGGCCTTCCCGCATCAGAAAGAGAAGATTATGCAGGGGGAATGGGGCTATCCATCACTCTTCCAACTGGAAAACAACGCTTGCTGGATGCTGATCAGCGAAGCCAATGCAGACCGTCATTATTGTGCCACAAAGCTCAGCAACAAACTGCAGACCAACGATTACAAACTCACATTCCCGGCGGCTTCGGATGGCAATGGGATGGGAGATGTGGAACCGACCATCTCTTTCCCCTGGAAATCTCCGTGGAGGGTGGTGCTCATCGGACAATTGTCTGATATCGTAGAATCTACGCTCGTGGACGATGTGAGCAATCCCTCTGTGATAAAGAAATCCGACTGGATAAAGCCGGGCAAAGCCTCGTGGATCTACTGGGCATACAACCACGGAACAAAAGATTATAAGCGGGTCTGCGAGTATGTCGATCTGGCCGCTACCATGGGATGGCCTTATTCGCTTTTTGATTGGGAATGGGATCAGATGGGCAACGGTGGGAATCTGGAAGACGCGGTGAAGTACGCCAATGAGAAAGGCGTCAAACCGATGATCTGGTTCAACTCTGGAGGTCCGCATAATCGTGTCGGTTCGACGCCGCGCGACAGACTGCTTACGCACGAGGCTCGCGTCAAGACGTTTGAATGGCTGAAAAAGATTGGTGTGTATGGCATCAAGGTCGATTTCTTTGAGAGCGACAAACAGAACATCATGAATTATTACATCGATATACTCGAAGATGCGACCGACTACCAACTGATGGTCAATTTTCACGGCAGCACGGTGCCTCGTGGCTGGAGTCGCACCTATCCTCATCTGATGAGTATGGAGGCGGTGTTTGGTGCGGAGCAATACAATAACGGTCCGATCATGACGGACAAGGGAGCCGAACTCAATACGATCTTTCCCTATACACGCAACGTCATTGGTCCGATGGATTATACACCCGTCGCTTTTACCAATTCGCAACATCCCCATACCACAACCTCTGCGCATGAACTGGCTCTTCCGGTGATTTTCGAGTCCGGTATCCAGCACATGGCCGATCGTCCTTCGGGCTTCTATGCTTTGCCGGATGAGGCGAAAACGTATCTCCGTCAGGTGCCTGCCGCTTGGGATGATCTCCAATTTTTGGAAGGCTACCCCGGCGAAAAGACCGTTTTGGCACGCCGAACGGGAGATACCTGGTATGTAGCCGGCATCAATGGTCTCAATGAAAAAGGAGAGGTGTCGCTTGCTTTCGATTTTCTCAAGGCAGGAAAGTCGTACAAGATGCTGATCATCGGCGATGGAGAGACAGGCTCCGACTTCCGGATGCAGTCTGAAACCGTACAGAAAGGAGCAAAGAAAACCATTTCCTGGCTGCCTCGCGGCGGATTTGTGGCTGTCTTGACGTTGATCCCTTAAAAGTATCCTGGCGAAAGCATTCAGATCAGAGCGCAATTTCATCTGTATGCAAGCACAAAAACATCAGGTAGTTTGTTCCGTTTCACATAGATGAAACGATACAAACGACCTGAAGTTTTTTCAAAGATATCCCTATCCGATGAGGAACACGTCAGTACCAGCGAGACAGGAGAAATTGATGCAAAGACAACGTTTGTTGCACCCCTGCAAAAAGCGATAGGACCCAAACAGTGTCAGATGGAAAAGGTTTTTTTCGGAATAACCGGATTATGCCTCTTTTGCTTTTGCAAATTTATCTCTTCCGATGTGGCAGTAGCCGTTCGGGTTCTTATTCAGATAATCCTGGTGATACTCCTCTGCTGGAAAATACTTGGTCAGGGGCAATACCTCAACCACAATAGGCAAAGTGTATTTCTTTGCCAGTTCGGCGATAGAGGCCTGTATGACGGGCAGATCATCGGGAGTCGTATAATAGATTCCCGTGCGATACTGCGAACCGATGTCTCCTCCCTGTTTGTTGACAGACGTAGGATTGATCACGTCATAATAGAGTAGCAGCAGCTTATCCAATGACAGTATAGCACTATCATAGACCACTTCTACCGTCTCTGCATGTCCGGTATTGCTGTGCTTTACCTCCTCATAAGAAGGATTGTCGGTATTGCCATTGGCATATCCCACAGACGTTTTTGTCACTCCATTGATCAAAGAGAAATATTTTTCTGTACCCCAGAAACAACCTCCTGCTAAATAAATCGTGCTCATTGTTCACCTCCAGTTTAATATTGAAACGTTAGACTCTTGCAAATATCGCAATAAAAACAAAGAGAACCAAACACTCGGTTTGATTCTCTTTGAATAGGTTCTTCCAATTATTCAAAGGAAGAATTGAATAAACTTATTTTGAAGGAGTTACCTTAACAAATACCACACCGTGGAAAGGAACTTCCATTTCCAGTTTGTCAGAGAACTCGCCCAGATCTTTTTGTCTCCACAAGTCTCTAACCACTTGTTTGCCACTGATACCCATTGCTTCAAAAGTAGCGCTTACAGTAACACTCTTTGAAGATACAGGTTGATCATCCCAAACGAAGTAATCAGCAGGATCTTTTGCTACACCGGTGTTAAACAGACCGACAGCTTTTGAACCATCTTCAAGCTCTTTCACCCAAACTTCATACCCTTTTTCCATGATCACACGTTTAGCTTGTTTGCCAAGAATATCCTGGTTCACG
>JAQUZH010000059.1 GCA_028691445.1 Bacteroidales bacterium
CCGATCAACAGCACCCACAGCAAGCACACCCTCTGCATCCGAAGGTGACAGGATGGTTTTCCATGCGGTTTGAGCCTCATTTCCACAGCAATTTACGACCAATATCCCTTTCTTTACGGCCATGGTAGCTCCTCTGCTGCAGAAAGTACTCTTCCCATCAAGCATTGAGGCAGCTCTTTTATCCGAATAACCACTATCAAAGGCTCCATATCCTAAGGAACTGCTGATAATATCGACTCCGAGACTATCGGCATACTCCGCACCGGCTACCCAAAGATCTTCTTCCATTGGAACTTCATACGGAAAATATTCGGTTACTATCAGATAGTAATCAGCTTCAGGAGCTGTTCCAATCATTCTTTCCGGCTGATTACCTCCAATAATGGACAGACATCGCGTGCCATGATCGATAACGGTATATACGCTAGCGTTCGGATCGGAGAAGTTTTTGGTGCCAATGATTCGGGTAGAGTCAAATGCTTGTGATCTGTCAACACCTTGAAATCCGGCGTCGAGCAATGCGATCCGCATGCCTTTTCCCCTGAATCCGGCTTCGTGTAGTTTCAAACCGTTGACCATTATCAGATTCTCCAAGGCATAGCCATAGTTGACCTCACTTATGGAGCGGTTTGCCATCACTTCTTCCAGGATCTGTTTATCTGTCTCTTCTATCTTTTTTGCCGGTTGTCTGTCGGTAGTGCCAATAATCATCTCTTTGAAGACAAGTTTGACGTCGCTTACAAATGGCAATTTAAACAGCGAGTCAGAAACTTCGGAAAGAGAACTTTCCACTACTGCTGAATTTAGCCAGCGGCTTGTCAACCTTATTCTTGATCCCGGCAGCGCTTCTTTTACGCCATTCAGAAATTGGGGAGATACTGGCAAATCGGTTGAGTCAATAGCAATACCTCTTTGCGTACGTCGTTGCAATGCTATTTCCGACAAATAGGATTCCGGCTGTTGAAGAGAATAGCTATCGGTCGTCTTGTGCGTGAAGGAGACCCGGTAATAATAACGATAATTCGGATCAGTTTCCGCTGAAAGTGTCAGCGAAAAACAACAAAGAAGAAGTAAGGTAATTCGGCTATATAGATTCATTCCATAATTCATGTTTCCATTCAGATACAAAGTAACAAATAAAATGCCGGTAAACAATGAAAAGTAAAGAGTAAAAACCGAGGATATGTTCGTCTAATAGCGATATGTTATGCTTTTTTCAAAAGTTCCAACATCTTGCGATCTAGTTTATGCCCTTTGAAGTTCTCATACTTGACATCCTTGCGATAACTATCCAACACACCAAAAGAACCACTCAAATTCCATAATGACCAGCCCCATCCGTTCTCCCGGAAGATATCAAATTGGTCGGAAAGCCATGCCAAAGCCACATCATGAGGAGTCTGATTGTGACAGCCAAACTCTCCGATGTGCACTTTTCCTCCTTTATCAATCCATGTTTTCCATGCATTGTTGAGCGTGTCGCGCAACCAATCCTTGTCGTATCTCTTCCCATTCTCAAGTAGTGGCCAACTCAATTGTTCCTTCGGATAATACATCTCTTTGTCACCATATACCCAATTGGCTCCATAGTGCGAAATCAGCATCGGTTGATACCCTCTTCCGCTTTGAATGATGTCTGGCACATCAATCAAGGAGAGTAGCGGACGGCTGCCGACGGCAATGCCATCCACGATGATCAGACGTTTCGGATCAGCACTGCGTATTGTGTCAATAAGCCGGCGGGCTACCCGGTCATACTTTGCATCCTCAATATTGGGAGCTTCATTGATCAGATTAAAACTGACATCTTTATTGGAATACGATTTGTAGCGTTCAGCAAAGAGTTTCCAGTGATATTCACATGCTTTCAGCGGTTCCTCATCTTCAAACAGATTATATTTTGGGTCTGTGTTGTTGATACAATATCCCGGTGCCCGATGGAAATTAATATTGATGTGTAGTTTGTACTTATTCCCCAGTTCGACAGCACGATCAATTTCCTTGAGGATAGACTCGTTGATGACATACCAATCTTCTTTACTGCTCCAGCACCAATAGGAGAGAGGCAGACGAACAAAATTGAAACCCCATTCGGCAATGATCTCAAAGTCCTTTTCATCAAATGGAGTCTGATTGTCACTGTTGAATTTGTTGAGTAGGTTAAAGCCTTTCCATTGAGGCATTTTAGGCCCTTTGGAAAGGGGTAACTCACCCGTTGTTTGATGCAAAGAGGCAAGAGCCGGAACGCCGGCTAATGAGAGAGCTGAGAGCATCCCCATCTGTTTCATAAATTCTCTTCGGTTTTCCATAGTCATCTGTATCTGATGTTTCAGTAATTAGTTGTGCTCCCACAAAGATATATAAAACCGATTTATATCTATTGCCACAGGAGTTTATTTTAGTACTTTTGCATGAATATTTCAACGGATACAAAATATGGCAAGTTACCTTCAGGTAGATGGATTGACCAAGTCTTTTGGCGATTTGGTGTTGTTTCAGGGACTCTCATTTGGCATTGCAGAGGGCGATAAAGTAGGATTGATAGCCCGCAATGGAGCGGGAAAGAGCACTCTGCTGAGTATTTTGGCAGACAAGGAGGGTGTGGATGAAGGTAGCGTGGTGTATCGGCGCGATCTTCGGGTGGCCTATCTGGAGCAGGATCCCGATTTTCCCAAAGAACTGACTGTACTTGAAGCTTGCTTTTATGCCGGCAATGAAGTTGTCAATGTGATCAAGGAGTATGAACGAATCATGGCGATTGATGGACATACGGGCATTGAAGATGTACTGACTCAGATGGATCATCTGAAGGCTTGGGATTATGAACAGAAAGTAAAACAGATCTTATCCCAACTGAAGATTACAGATTTTAATCAGATCATCGGCACACTCTCCGGCGGACAGTTGAAGCGTGTGGCGCTTGCCAACGCACTGATTGTGGAACCGGATCTGTTGATTCTTGATGAACCAACCAATCACCTGGATCTGGAGATGACTGAGTGGCTCGAAGATTATCTTCGTCGTTCTCGCTTGAGTCTGCTGATGGTGACTCATGATCGTTACTTCCTGGATCGTGTTTGTTCTACGATTCTCGAAATAGATAATCAGCAGATGTATAGTTATAAGGGTAGTTATTCCTATTACTTGGAGAAACGTCAGGAACGGGTGGACTCAATGAATGTTGAAGTCGAACGGGCGCGTAATCTCTATCGTACCGAATTGGACTGGATGCGAAGGATGCCTCAGGCTCGGGGACATAAAGCGCGTTACCGTGAAGAGTCCTTTTACGAACTGGAAAAGGTTGCGAAAAAAAGGATGAATCAACGTAACGTTGAACTGAATGTGAAAGCTTCCTACATTGGTTCGAAGATTTTTGAGGCTGATCGTTTGTATAAGAAATATGGCAATCGTACGATTCTTGATGATTTCTCGTACATCTTTTCACGGTATGAGAAACTGGGTATCGTAGGAAATAATGGTACCGGAAAGTCCACCTTTATCAAGGTCATTATGGGACTGGTTCAGCCCGATAAGGGCACTATTGATATTGGTGAAACAGTGCGATTTGGCTATTATTCACAAGATGGGCTTCAGTTTGATGACCAAATGAAAGTGATTGATGTGGTGCGCAATATAGCGGAAGTAATTGAATTGGGTAATGGTAAGCAGATGACTGCTTCGCAGTTTCTGCAATATTTTCTCTTTGCTCCTGAAACACAATATAACTATGTATATAAATTAAGCGGAGGAGAACGGAGGCGATTGTATCTCTGTACGGTACTGATTCAGAATCCAAACTTTCTGGTGCTTGATGAACCGACCAACGATCTGGATATTGTGACGCTGAATGTACTGGAGGAATATCTGCAAAACTTTAAAGGATGCGTGATGGTCGTTTCCCATGATCGTTATTTCATGGATAAAGTAGTCGATCATCTGCTTGTGTTTAATGGTGAAGGAGATATTCGTGACTTTCCCGGCAGTTACTCTGATTACCGTGATTGGAAGGAAGCCCGTCTACAACAGGAACGTGCGACTATCAAACCAAAGGATAAAGAGGAGAAGAGTGTACGAGTGAAAGAACCGGGCAAACGAAAGATGAGCTTCAAGGAAAAACGCGAATTTGAAACTTTAGAGAAAGAGATGGAGTCGTTTGAGACTGAAAAGAAAACGATCGAAACGGCTCTTTATGAAGGACAATTAACTGCACAGGAATTGACTATCGCATCACAGCGGATTGGAGAGATTATAAATTTGTTGGATGAAAAAATGATGAGGTGGCTGGAACTAAGTGAAATTGAAGAATGAACAAGTATCTTACAAACTATCATAGCCACTGTTCGTTTTGTGATGGTAGAGCTCCTATGGAAGAGTTTATTATCCAAGCGATCAAAATGGGTTTTACCAGTTATGGAATATCATCCCATGCGCCACTGCCTTTTCATAGACTTTGGGCAATGGAGAAAAATGAAGTGTCAGCCTATCTTTCGGAGTTTAACTTCCTGAAAGAGAAATACAGCCATCAGATCGATCTGTTTGTTGGAATGGAAATCGATTATCTCGATGCTGAAAGTAATCCCGCCAATACTTATTATCAATCGTTACCACTCGATTATCGGATAGGATCAGTACACTTGCTCCATGGTTTGAATGGTGAGATAGTGGATATTGACGGAGATAGAAAAGGGTTTAAAGAGAATCTGAAGATATCTTTGGGAGGTGAACTGAAGCCGGTCGTAAAAGCTTACTTTGATAAAATGATGCAAATGATTGACGCCGGTGGATTTGACTTTATTGGTCATTGTGATAAGATTTTTTACAACGCGCTTTATGTATGTCCCGACATGCTTGAAAAAGAGTGGTACAACAGACTGATGGCGGACTTTTTTGATTTTATTGCTGAGCGGGGTTCGATGATTGAACTCAATACGAAAGCATTTGATGAGACCGGTTTCTTCTTTCCCAATGCAAAATATCTTTCGATGATTCGTGATCGGAAGATACCGGTTTTAGTCAATAGTGACGCCCACTATCCGGACCGAATCCATAGCGGACTTTCATCTGGTTACGAAGCATTGCTCCTTTGCGGAATTCGCGAAGTGGTGCAGCGAAGAGGGACTTCCTGGCAACTTGTGCCTCTTGTTTGTTCCTAATCAAGGGCTCCTCTGAATGTTTTAGTATAATTTAAAGGAGACGCCAAACTGCTTTTTGAAATATTGTTTATCTTTGCCTCATTATCATTTAACAAATATCAGATACAATGAAAAAACGATTCTCTTTTCGAATGCTTGTTTCAACATGCATTTTTTCAGGCGCAATGCTTTTTACCGCTTGTAATGCAGCACCTAAGAAAGACATAGGCCTGCAGCTCTATTCACTCCGTGATTTGATAGGAAAAGATGTTCCCGGCATTCTTGACTCGGTAGGCAAAGTAGGATATACTTCTGTTGAAGCTGCCAGTTATGGCGATGGAAAGTTCTATGGTATGGAGCCTGCGGCTTTCAAAGCGATGTGTAAGAAAAATGGGCTAAATTTTATCTCTTCACATTGTGGACGTGATTGTCCAGATGATCTTTCTGATGAAGCAACCTGGGCATGGTGGAAGCAATGTATTGATGCGCATGCTGCAGCAGGTGTAAAGTTCTTGGTGCAACCTTCAATGGGAGGTAAAGCGTATCAAAGCGAAGAGGGATTATTGCAATATTGCAAGTATTTCAATAAAATAGGTGAGATGTGTAATGAAAAAGGCATCCTCTTCGGTTATCACAATCATTCCGGTGAGTTCAAAGAATTTAATGGAGTAAAGATCTATGACATCATGCTCAAAAATACAAATCCGAAAAACGTAATGTTTGAAATAGATCTTTATTGGGCAGTAGAAGGTGGCGTTAATCCGGTGGATTATTTCAAACAATATCCGGGTCGCTTTAAGTTGTGGCATGTCAAAGATGTCAAAGAGATTGGTGCCAGTGGCAAAATGGATTTCAAGACTATCTTTGAAAACGCAAAAGGTTCAGGTATGAATTACATTATCGTCGAACAAGAAGCTTATTCTATGCCTCAAATACAAAGCATAAAAGCAAGTCACGACTATTTGATGAAATCAGATTTCGTAAAGAAGAAATATACAAATAACAAATGATACCTGTTTGTTTTGCCTGAAGTTCGTACACTTTAGTAAACCGGATCAGCAAAGAAAAGGGAAAGTCAAAGCTTTCCCTTTTCTTTTTTTGCAAATCAAAGTATAATCTCTACTTTTGTAGTCCAAATTTTAAGTAATCAGATCCATTAAAAAAAATAAAAGCAAATGCCGCAAATATCTGTCCGTGGAGAAGAAATGCCTGCATCACCCATACGAAAGTTGGTGCCGTTGTCTGATAAGGCGAAAGAGAAAGGAATTACAGTCTATCATCTGAATATTGGTCAGCCAGATCTTCCTACCCCCAAAGTCGCGTTGGATGCGTTGCATAAAATTGATCGTACGGTTTTGGAATACAGCCCGAGTGACGGTTATAGAAGTTACCGTGAGAAGCTGACTAAATATTATGCAAGCTACAATATCAATGTTACGGCAGACGATATCATCATTACTACAGGAGGATCAGAGGCGGTGCTATTTGCTTTCTTGGCTTGCCTTAACCCCGGCGATGAGATAATTGTTCCCGAGCCTGCTTATGCCAATTACATGGCTTTTGCAATTTCAGCTGGTGCCGTTATTAAAGCTATTCCTTCCACTATTGAAGAGGGCTTTGCTTTGCCATCTGTTGATAAGTTTGAGGCGCTGATTACAGAAAAAACGCGTGGTATACTGATCTGTAATCCCAACAATCCGACCGGTTATCTCTATACCCGCAATGAAATGAATCAGATTCGTGACATTGTCAAGAAGTACGATTTATACCTCTTTTCGGATGAAGTGTATCGTGAGTTTATCTATACAGGATCACCTTATATTTCGGCTTGTCACCTTAAAGGAATAGAAGAGAATGTAGTTCTGATTGACTCAGTTTCAAAACGTTATAGTGAGTGTGGTATCCGTATTGGAGCGCTTATTACAAAGAATAAGAAGTTGCGTGCCTCTGTGATGAAGTTTTGTCAGGCGAGACTCTCACCTCCTTTGATCGGACAACTGATAGCTGAGGCTTCACTGGAAGCTTCACAAGAATATATGCGCGACATCTATGACGAATATGTGGAACGCCGTAAGTTCCTAATTGACGGTCTCAATCGTATTCCCGGTGTTTATTCACCCATTCCGATGGGTGCCTTCTATACGGTAGCCCGTCTTCCGGTAGATAATGCAGACACCTTCTGTGCATGGTGTCTCAGTGACTTTTCTTACGAAGGGCAGACTGTCTTCATGGCCCCTGCATCCGGTTTTTATTCTTCACCCGGGTTGGGGCGCGATGAAGTGCGTATTGCCTATGTGCTTAAGAAAGAGGATTTACAAAAAGCTTTATTCGTACTCCAAAAAGCATTGGAGGCTTATCCCGGTAGGACTATTTGATGAAACTGGAACCATTCATAGCAAAAAGAATCTTTTTTAGTAAAGAAGGTGATAACCGTGCTTCAAAGCCTGCTGTTATTGTAGCAACCGCAGGCATTGCTTTGGGACTTGCTGTGATGATTTTGTCCGTAGCCATCGTCACAGGCTTCAAAAAAGAGGTACGTGAAATAGTCACGGGATTCAGTTCGCATATTCAGATATCCAATTACGACAATAACTTTTCCTACGAGACGCAACCGTTGCGTGTTTCGGATTCCTTATGTGCCGCTCTGAATAAAAATCCGGAGGTGAAGCATTTGCAGCTCTATGCCACTAAACCCGGTATCATTAAAACAGATCAGGATTTTCAGGGAATGGTCGTGAAAGGAGTGGGGAAAGACTACAATTGGGATTTCTTTCGCAAAAGTTTGCGAGAAGGAGAGCTGCTCTCTTTTTCTGACTCAGCAGCCACCAATGATGTAATGATCTCTGAGAATCTATCCGACAGACTAGGTATCAAGTTGGGCGATTCATTTTTATCTTACTTTATTCAGAGTGACATTCGGGTGCGTAAGTTTAAAGTCAAAGGCATCTTTAATACAAACTTCGTAGAGTTTGACCGTCTCTTTATCATTGCGGACATCCGTCACATTCAGCGTCTCAATCAATGGGATCCCGATCAGGTAAGTGGTGTCGAAGTGCAACTTCATGACTTTAATCAGGTGGATGAAGCGTGGGATAAAATCTATGGAGAGATAGCTAACCGTTCGGATGAAGATGGCAATTATTATTATCCTCGTTCCATTAAAATGATTATGCCGCAAGTATTAGACTGGCTGGATATGCTCGACATCAATATGTGGGCGATACTAGCATTGCTGCTTGCCGTAAGTGGATTTACAATGATCTCTGGATTACTCATTATCATTCTTGAACGAATCAATATGATTGGCATCCTAAAGGCTTTGGGTGCATCAGATCTCCGTGTGAGAGGCGTATTTCTCCATCTCTCAGTCTTTCTGATAGGCAGAGGAATGCTGTTGGGTAACTTGTTGGGAGTAGGGTTCTGTCTTTTACAGAAATACACCGGATTGGTGAAGCTTGATCCATCCACCTATTATCTTTCTGCGGTGCCGGTGCATATAACGCTTCTTCAAGTATTGCTGATTAATATGGGCACACTGGTTATAACGGTTTTACTGATGATTGCACCTTCTTTCCTGATTACCCGGATTCCGCCATCCAAAGTGATGCGCTTCGAGTAGCCTCTTTAATCCATGTGAAAGACCTCTTTTAAAGGGACGGAAATCGGCGAGTTATCGGGATTGACTTCCATGATGTCTGCCATATAATTCCACCATTTTTGGATGATAGCCAGTTTGCCGAGATCTTGCGATGATTCGCTTCCCTCTGTTTTCTGGAAGGCAAACAGAATATTTGTCTCTTTATCCCAATAGATTGAATAGTCAAAAACACCGTTTTTGGAGAGTAGCTCTTTCACTTCCGGCCATAACGCGTTGTGTCTTCTTTCATATTCAGCTTCAAACCCCGCTTTCAAATACATTTTGAATGCTTCTCTTTTCATGATAATTGTGTTTTTAGTGTTTTACAAAAGTAAGAAAAAAACAAAATCGGTGCTTATTGAAGGTGACTTTTATTGGGAAAAGGAAGTAAATCGGATAATTATCTCTATTTTTGCAATTCAATTGTGGACAATCAATGATTTCAATAGACGGACTGACAGTCGAATTTGGTGCAACACCTCTTTTCGATAACATATCTTTTGTCGTAAATAAGAAAGACCGTATAGCATTGGTCGGACGTAACGGCGCCGGAAAATCAACCATGCTCAAGATTCTTGCCGGAATACAAAACCCGACAAGAGGGGCTGTGGCAGCTCCGAAAGAGACGACAATCGGCTATCTTCCCCAACAGATGTTGCTCAATGACAACCGAACCGTGCTGGAAGAGGCAGAGATGGCCTTTGAACATATCAGTGATATGCAGCTTGCCATTGAAAATATCAATAAAGAATTGCTTGAGCGTACCGATTACGAATCTGCCGATTATCACAAGCTGATAGACCGGATGACCTATCTCAATGAGCATTTTCTGATGATGGGAGGTGTCAATTATCGTGCAGAAACGGAGAAGACGCTGATAGGTCTTGGCTTTGTACGGGAAGATTTTGATCGGCCCACCTCAGAGTTTAGCGGCGGTTGGCGAATGCGCATCGAACTAGCGAAGGTGTTGCTCGGCAATCCTGATGTATTACTTCTTGACGAACCGACCAATCACCTGGACATAGAGTCAATTCAGTGGCTTGAAAACTTTTTGGCTACCCGAGCCAATGCTGTAGTCATGGTATCCCATGACCGTACTTTTCTGGATAATGTAACAACGCGTACCATTGAGATCTCGCTCGGTAAGATATACGATTATAAGGTTTCCTATTCTCAATACGTGGTTTTACGCCAGGAACGTCGTGAACAACAATTGAGAGCCTATGAGAATCAACAAAAACAGATACAAGATACAGAAGAGTTTATCGAACGCTTCCGGTATAAGGCAACAAAGTCAGTACAGGTGCAGTCGCGCATCAAACAACTCGAAAAGATAGACCGTGTAGAAATAGATGAAGTAGATAATTCATCGCTGAATCTAAAGTTTCCGCCGGCACCACACTCCGGCAATTATCCCGTGATCATCGAGCGATTAGCCAAGCGATATGGCGATCACACGGTTATCGAAAACGTTGAACTGACAATCCGTCGCGGCGAGAAAGTAGCCTTTGTAGGTAAGAACGGTGAAGGGAAATCAACTCTTATCAAATGCATCATGGGAGAGATTCCCTTTGAAGGCTCTCTTAAGCTGGGACATGGTGTTCAGATAGGCTATTTTGCTCAGAATCAAGCCATGTTACTGAATGATAACCTGACCGTATTTGACACCATCGATTATGTAGCCAAAGGAGATATTCGCACCAAGATCCGTGATATACTAGGCGCGTTTATGTTTGGCGGAGAGGCTTCGGATAAGAAGGTACAAGTACTTTCAGGAGGAGAACGCAGCCGTTTGGCTATGATTCGTTTGCTTCTTGAGCCAGTCAACCTGTTGATACTTGATGAGCCAACCAACCATTTGGACATGCGTACAAAAGATGTGCTCAAAGAGGCCATCAGAGAGTTTAACGGAACCGTGATTATCGTGTCGCACGACCGGGAGTTTCTCGACGGACTGGTTACCAAAGTGTATGAGTTTGGCAACAAAAAAGTGAAAGAACATCTTTGCGGAATCTTCGAATTCCTGGAAAAGAAGAAAATGGATTCTCTGAAAGAGATTGAAAGGTCCGTTGCATCAACGGCGACAAATGAAATCGGTGAAGAAAAGGAGTTGAGTGCCGGCAAGCTCTCTTATGAAGCACGAAAGGAACAGAATCGCAAGATTCGCAAGATGGAGAAAGATATTGAAGCAGCTGAAAAGAAAATATCCAAACTCGAAGCTGAGATTGAGGCGATGGAAAAAACCATGAGTGAACCCGGCGGCATGTCGGACACGAAACTATATGAGCGACACGGCAAACTGAAAGCATCTTTGGAACAAGAGGTGGAGCAGTGGGCAGAGTTAACAGAGGCGTTGGAAGAGATCCAGATAGAAGAATAAAACAAATAGATTAAATCATAGGTATGTTATCAAAAATTATTGATCAACGGAGTATTGATGTTGTGCAAAAAAGGATAGATGAAGCACGACGTATTGTGATTGTCACACATATATCTCCCGATGGAGATGCAATTGGCTCCTCATTGGCGTTGTATCATTATCTGAAAGGATTGGGCAAAAAGGTGAGTGTGGTAACGCCAAACTCAATGCCCGACTTTCTGCTATGGTTGCCGGGTGCAAATGATGTATCAGTTCATTCGGAAAAGAAAGAAGAATCTGAGACAATTGTAAGTCAGGCCGAACTGATATTTGCACTGGATTTCAATGTGTTGAAACGATTGGAAGGCTTATCATCTGCTGTTGAAGCATCTAAAACGCACAAGATTCTTGTCGATCACCATCCTCATCCCGGCGACTGTTGGAGTCTTGTGATCTCCCATCCCGAGATCTGTTCAACGAGCGAACTGATCTTCCGTCTTATCTGTCGCATGGGCGATTTCAATCGCATTGACAAGCCTATCGCCGAATGTATATATACCGGTATGATGACAGATACAGGCAGCTTTACCTATAATTCCAACAGTCCGGAAATCTATTTCATCATATCCGAACTTCTGACCAAGGGCATTGATAAAGATGCGATCTATGCAAAAGTGTTCAGTAACTTTTCCGCAGACCGTTTCCGTCTGATGGGATTCCTTCTGTCGCAGCGCATGAAGATCTATGATCGTTATCCTGTAGCACTGCTTACACTCACATTGCATGAGTGCGAAAACTATAACTATCAGAAAGGGGATGCTGAAGGGTTTGTCAATATGCCACTTAGTATCTCCGGAGTTATCTTTTCCATTTTCATGCGGGAGGATCAAGATAAGATAAAGATTTCACTTCGTTCTACCGGGTCGTTCCCTTGCAATAAAATAGCATCCGAATGTTTCGGGGGCGGTGGTCATTTGAATGCTTCAGGAGGAGAGTTTTACGGAACGATGGAAGCGGCAATTCAGCTTTTTGAATCGGCTTTGCCAAACTATTTACCCTACTTTGAAGCTGAAAAAGTCAAATAATTTTAAAACAAAGAATGGTTCAGTTTTTTTCTCTTACCTTTGGGGCTTATTTAACGAAAAAACAAAAGACGGATGTATAAAAAAATAGTGTATCTAACCCTCGCTTTGAGCATGTTTGTCTCGGGATATGTATGTACAAGCTGTGATGATACAGAAACTTATGCCGAACTGCTTGATGCGGAAAAAGCTGCTATCAAATCGTATATTAAGAAAAACAACATCGTTGTGCTGAAAGATTTTCCCATAGACAGTATCTTTCAGGAGAATGAGTACTTTCTCGATGCGCAAGGTCTTTATATTCATATCGACACGCTAGGAGGTAAACGCAAGGTGCAGACAGGGGAAACAGTCTTGCTCTGGTTTCAGAAACGCGGCCCTCTACCTGAAGAATCAGATACAGCATGCAACTACACCTATCCAAAGCCGGATGAGTTTGTGTATATGGGCTCTTATACCTCCACCCGATATGCCTGGTATCGTCCACTCAAATGGGTAGGCAATGGTGGTAAAGTAAAAGTAATTGCTCCCCATTCTGCCGGTAACACAACTGATCAGAGCAACGTGGAGGCATTTACTTACGACTTGGAATACATACTGACCAAACTAGACAATTGATAACCCAAAATAGATATTATGACACTGATAAAATCAATTTCAGGAATCCGCGGAACGATAGGCGGGGTGGCAGGAGAGGGACTTAATCCGCTTGACATTGTAAAGTTTACATCTGCTTATGCGACCTTGATTCGCAAGACTACTACGATTAAAAGCAATAAAATTGTTGTGGGACGTGATGCACGAATCTCCGGCGAGATGGTCTCTCATGTCGTGATCGGCACACTGACCGGTATGGGCTTTGATGTAGTAAACATTGGTCTGGCATCCACACCGACCACCGAACTTGCCGTGAAATGGGAGAAAGCAGATGGGGGTATTATACTTACCGCCAGCCACAACCCCAAACAGTGGAATGCGCTTAAACTTCTCAATGAAGACGGTGAATTCTTTAATGACACCGAAGGCAAAGAGGTGCTCCGTATTGCTGAAGCAGAAGAATTTTCTTTTGCGGAAGTAGATGAATTAGGAAAAGTAACAGAGAATAACACATACAACCAAAGACACATTCAGAGTGTACTTGACCTGAAGCTGGTGGATGTCGAAAGCATTCGCAAAGCAAACTTTACAGTAGCTATTGATGCTGTGAATTCAGTAGGAGGAATTGTTCTGCCGGAGTTGCTGGAAGCACTTGGTGTAAAGAACGTACTCAAACTCAATTGCGAAGCTACCGGACAATTTGCACACAACCCCGAGCCCATCCCACAAAACCTGACTGGCATCTCAGATGCGTTAAAGTCTGGCAAAGCGGACGTCGGATTCGTTGTTGACCCGGATGTGGATCGTCTGGCCATTATCTGTGAGAACGGAGAGATGTTTAATGAAGAATACACCCTTGTATCTGTCGCTGATTACATCCTTCAGCATACACCGGGTAATACCTGTTCGAACCTCAGTTCAACACGGGCGTTGAGAGATGTCACCCGTAAATATGGCTGTGAGTACAATGCCGCAGCAGTAGGAGAGGTTAAT
>JAQUZH010000060.1 GCA_028691445.1 Bacteroidales bacterium
GGCCTTGATCTCGAGATACTTTACATTCTTCAGATCCACCTTCAGGTAAGGCAGATAAGGAGCTCCCAACACATACTGATCGCTGCCGGGGCAAACCGGATAGAAGCCCATGGCCGTAAAGATATACCAGGCTGACATCTGTCCGCAGTCGTCATTGCCACAGAGTCCGTCGATGTTGTTCTTGTACATCCTGTTCATGATCTCACGCACCCAGTACTGCGTCTTCCAGGGTTGCGAAGTCCATGCATAGAGATACGGAATATGATGGCTCGGTTCGTTGCCATGCACATAATTGCCCAGCAAACCCTCTTTGGTCACATCTTCGGTATGCTCGTAAAACTCAGCCGGGAGTTCCATGGTAAACAACGAATCCAACTTGGCGACAAACTTCTGTTCACCGCCCATCTCGGTCATCAGACCCTTGACATCGTGCGGCACATAGAAGGAATAGTTCCATGCATTGCCCTCGATAAAGCCCTCGCCGGAGGTATTCAGCAAACTGAACTCCTTCTTCCACTCACCATTGGCGTACTTCGGACGTGCAAATCCGATGGAGCGGTCAAACACGTTGCGATAGTTCAACGCCCGCTTTTTGTAGCGTTGAGCCACCGCGCTGTTGCCAGCTTTGCGTGCCATGTTATAGATCGTCCAGTCGTCGTAAGCAAACTCCAACGTGGTTGATACCCCACTGCCACTCATCTCAAAAGGGATATAGCCATACTCCAGATACTCTTTCGTATGCTCGTAATAAGGTAGATTCGAACTGCTCACCATAGCTGAAAGCATCTCCTCCTTGTTCAGCTCAGCCCCTTTAGCAAAGGCGTCAGACAACACCGAAACGGCGTGATAGCCGGTCATACACCAGTTTTCATTGCCCATGAGCGACCATACCGGCAAAGCCTTATGCACACTCTGTTTGCCGTGTTTGAGCATCGACACCACCATATCCTTGTTGCGCTCCTGCTGAATGATATTCAACAACGGATGAAAGGCGCGATAGGTATCCCACAAAGAGAATATCGTATAGTTGGTAAACCCTTCCGCCTTGTGAATATTATGATCCACCCCTCTGTAATGGCCATCCACATCCATATAGACCGACGGATTGATCATCGTGTGATACAAAGAGGTATAAAACATCGCGCACTGATCCTTCGAACCGTTCACCTCGATGACTCCAAGTTCCTTGTTCCACTTCGCCTTCGCCTTCGCTACCACCTTGTCAAAAGAGAGCTGTGAAGCTTCCGCCTGCAAGTTCTTCATGGCCCCTTCCGTACTCACACCCGAGAGCGCCACCTTCACTTCCAACACCGGATCTGTAGAGAGAGCAAAGTTGAAATAAGAGACAATCTCCCGTCCGGTGATCTCGGGAAAGTTTTGCTTCATATCAAACTTCCGCCAGAAACCATTGTACTTGATCACCCCCTTGTCCACATAGCCGTAATCAAGGATCGGTTGGGAGAAAGAGATCGCAAAGTAAGTGTAGTTGGTTCGCGCCCATCCATTGGTGATGCGGTAACCGGTCAGCAGGGTATCGTTCTCTACCCGCAGATTGGTCCAGAGCGTCTTCCCGTCATAGTTATAGATGCCGTGGATCAGATCCAGAATGATCCGTCCGTTCTCCCCTTTGGGAAAGGTATATTTGTGCACCCCGACGCGTTCTGTAGCAGTCAGCTGTGCCTTGATCTTATGATCGTCGAGCATCACCTCGTAATACCCGGGTGTCGCCACTTCCGTGTCGTGCGAGAAACGAGAGCGATAGCCCCCATCGGGATCAGCTGCCGTACCCGGATTCAGTTGCAGTGTGCCTGTCGTCGGCATCACAAGGATATCGCCCAGATCAGCATGACCGGTGCCACTGAGGTGCGTATGGCTGAAACCCACGATGGTCTTGTCGCGGTGTTGATATCCGGCACAGTAGGCATACACTTCGGGTTGGTACTTTCCATCCACATTGTGAGGGATCGTATCGGTATCCGGACTGAGCTGTACGGCTCCAAAAGGGACGCAGGCACCGGGAAATGTGTGTCCCATGCCATTCGTTCCGATGATCGGATTGACAGATTCAGTACGTTGCAATTGTCCGGATGCAGTCACAGTTCCGGCAAGAAAAAGGAGAGACGTCAGCAGCTGTTTCATAATTTTTCACTGGTGTTTCATTCGTAAATAAAATTCACCGCAAAGATAGAGAAACCAACCTATAAAAACGACTTCCGACTATTCCTTCTTTCTCCTTACTGTTATTTTCTCTGACACGATCCGTTGTCCGTTGATGCGCAACGAATAGAGGTAGTGACCGTCTGCAATGTGAGCGGCGGGATGCCATACATATTCGTAGCTTCCGGCTCCGGACACATGGACGCGCTTACGGTCCACGATTCGTCCCATGTAATCGGCAAACTCGATCTCCACCACACTCTCTTTGTTTGGCGTCACGGTATACGGGATATGTAGCTCATTGACACACGGATTGGGATAGGCCAACTGTCTGCCGGAAGTACGTTCCTGGAGAGTACCCGTCACAATATCCACAGCAGTAACAGCACCACCCTGTGCGTCCGAGATCGTGATATCTGATACCTGTGCATCGCGCAGGTACATCACCGGCACCTTTCCTCTGGGGATACACTTGCCGGTCAAACTGTACGAGAGTACGAGTAACTCCTCTTCCGAAAGCCATGTGAAGGTCTGTTCCATGCCTTCCAAAGCAGAATGAGGCTCTATATAGCCGGCATTCGTTTGAGGCACATGTACGGTAAACTGGATACCACCGAGCGGTTCGCCGCAGTCCACATAGAGTATGCCATTCTCGATGGAATAGATCGCTTTGGCTCCTGCAAACGTATCTGAGTCGGATGGCAAGATGATGTTGGCAATGCCCACGACATCGGTCACATCGATGGTATCGTCGGCATTCACATCCGCTGCATCAAAGATAAAAGGAGCGGGATCCAGATGGGTGATATAGCGTACGGTTGCATTTACATCTTCCACATCGACCGTCAGATCACCATCTGCATCCCCGCGAAGGGCAGTCAGCGGTACAACGGAAATGACATGCGAAGTGTCGCTCTCCGTTTGATCTGTTGCCACCACGGTAAACATATAATTGTAGCAGTTGCCAGGCACCACGTCATAATCGGTATAGATGGTATCCTTTATCAAACTCCTGTTCACTCGAACCGTATCCATGCTCTCGCCGGACTCGTCCACCGTGCAGCGATAGATATGATAGCCGGCGATCGCTCCGGTATGTTGTACGGGGCGCTTCCATTGCAACACCACTTTTCCGGTGCGTGCCGTAGCCTCAAAGCCTGTGTACTTCGAACCTCCAGCTTGTAGCATCACACTGAAACGTCTGTTTTCCAACGGAATTTCAAACGATTCATTGTCCAAGGCTCCCGAGATGGAGAGTCCATTCAAACCATCGCCGTCGGTAGCTCGCTTCATTGTATAACAAACAGAATAGACGGTGCCCTCTTCGTTCCAGGCTCCCTCTTCATTAATCAGCTGCGAACCATAAGGAGCGCGAACACCCATCGCCACGTTGGGAGCAACCCGCTTATTCATCGGACGGTTGAAATAGATATCAAACTGATGTTTGCCGATGCCCAGCGGTGGTATCTGATCCAGATTGTCTCTGATCTCAAACCCATCCACCAGCACTTTCCACACCACACCATGCGCTTCAGGAGAAGGACGATTCAGTTTGCCTGTTAAATCATACAAGCCAAAGACACCCGACAAGGTGGTTCCGAAATCAAAGATCTCCGTATGCGCCAATGAATCCAACGACGAACCATGATAATTGGGCTTTGGATTGGTGTAGATAAACGGCAAGGAAGCTTCCGAATAGAAGGAGCACAAACCGGTATAGGGAGTATAATCAGCTACTGTATTGGAGAAAACATTCGAGTTAGACAACGTAAAGAGGCCTTGCTTCATCGCATCAATTGCAAACAAAGGGGCGGACTGTATCATTTCGTTATCCATGAAATTGGAAGAAACCAGCGTTGCTCCCGTCAGTTTGACACCTGGGATATCGTTCATCAGAAAGTTGGAACGGTCAAAATAACTCTGTTCAAAGCTGATCGACGAACCACTGATATGTCTCACGACACAGTTGACGCAGTTATGAATATGAACGGTTCCAAAATAGCCCATCCATTCCAACACACAATACTTGAGCGTATCAGCCGCCGTATATTCCAGTCCGGCCCACGCGAAACCGGTCTCCTCTTTGGTAAACACAATCAGACTGTCAGGCGTTCCTTCCGCCTTCAATCGGCCGGCACACGACAGTTTGGCTCCATCCTTGAATTGCACCACCGTGCCCGGTTGAATGGTCAGAGTGACTCCTTCCGGTACACCCAGATTATCCGTCACGATATATGTCCGATCTGCAGTCAACGTTAGATCCTCTGTCAACATACCCCGCAGTTCGACACCCCGTTCCGACGTCAGTACAATCTCCTCGGATACTGTCCCTTTATGATCCCCGTACCAGACAGAGACCTTCATACATACATTCCGGTTGTTGGCAAGAGTCGGACTCATCCGCACCCGTAGCGGATGGATACTTTGCCGCTTCTCATAGGTAGATAGTGTAGATCCGAAGTCGACTACCGAGTCAAGCAGTTCGACTGCTGTCGTATCCTCAAACTCCGCACACTCAATCTTCATCTGTATATCCACAGCCACTCCCCCTGTATTCAGCAGCTTCGGGTAAATGGCAATCACCTCCCCTGCATCGGGCGAGTTATCGCCATCGCCCCCTTCATCATCCAATTGGACAGAAAGAAGGGTCAGCACAGGATGTCTTTCCGATACCTCGTAGCAAGCTTCGAAGTCCACATTATCGCCGGAGGTATGAATCAGATCGCCCCACAATCTTTCTTGTGACGAATAATCGGACACCTGCAACAAACGCGAAATACCTCCTGCCACCAGCGGAGTAGCCATGGATGTGCCGTTCCAACTCTGATACTTTCCACCGGGAACGGTACTCAGTATCTTTGCACCCGGAGCAGAGAGTTCATAGTTGTATCCCTTCCCTTCCGGATAAGAAGTCTTAACTGGTCCGTCGCAATCAAAATTGGAGAAAGAAGCCCTGTACCCATTGGTTCCCTTCGTCTCCTGTGTGGCCATAACACCCAATACAAACGAATAGCCACCCGGGAAAAGAGGTCTGCCATTCAGACTGCAAGCGGCATCAATGCCCAACGATTCATTGCCGGCCGCTGCTACTAATATGGCAGACTGATAAGCCTGTTGCAACGCTTGTTGCAATGCCTTTGAATTTTCTGTGCTGCCAAAGCTCATACTTAGTATCTCTGCTCCATTATCCACCGCATAGCGTACTGCTTTGACGATAGAAGCCATGTCACCCGATCCATTACTCTGTAATACAGCAACAGGCATGATCAACGCATCGGGATTGGCACCGGTAATACCTATTTTGTTCGTTCCGCAAGCAGCGGCAATACCCGCACAGTGTGTACCATGTCCGAATCCATCCACTATTTTGGGGCTGTTATTGACAAAATCCCAGCCATGCACATCATCCACATACCCATTATTATCATTATCCAAACCATCGCCGGGTATTTCGTCCTCGTTCGTCCAAATATTCGGAGCGAGATCAGGATGAGTCACATCCACTCCCGTATCAATAATGGCTATCACCGGACGCTTGTTATTCACCACCGGTTTCGTCCACAGTTGGTCCAGCTTCACTCTGGAGATCCCCCATTGTTGGCTATACATAGGCTCTGCCTTGTATTCATCAGCCACTCCGCAGGTGTAATACAAATAATTGGGCTCTGCATACTCCACCTCAGGCAATCCTTTGAGTTCACTAAGAATCTGACCTAAATCCTGATCCTCCTTCAAGTTTACCTTGAGGAGATACAATGAACTCAGATCCACTTCCATCACTGTCTCACCGGTAAATGCAGGAGCCGAGCGCATCGTCCGTCCCGGATGATTATCAGGAAGCAGTTGTTTCATCTCCTTCACATCAAAGGCAGCCAGCACCTTATCCATACCGATCTCGCTGATGCTTCTGGCACTTCTCTGCGAAGTTCCGGTATTGAACTTGACAACCACCTCATCCGCCACATAACGTGGCATGCCGACATGAGTCGCCGGATTTATTCCTCTCTCTTCAAGACGTTCCTGCGACCACATCAGCGGTATGTTACATACTGCTATCAGCGCAATCAGCGAAACAGATATTCTTTTTTTCATAGACAGACTTGGTTTTTATTCAACAACAGACAAGCCCTGGGTACTATGTGTCGTATAGTTCTGCAGACAATTGACAAACCGGTTATTCTTCAATATGACCTCTTTCGCATTACCCACATAAATACCACACGGATTTCCTTCTCCCATAATCATATTATTTTCAATCCGGATATTTTCATGCAGATATGATTGACTGGTATCGTCCGCCTCAATAATCACGGCTATGCCGGATGCGCCACCCTGAACTCCTGCACCGCTTCCACAACCGGTCATCACATTATTGGTAATCGTCACATTCTTAGCATGTGTGCCTTCCTTCCAGGCTGCTTCCGCTCCGACATGAATGGCAGTGCCCGTTCCATATCTAAACACATTATTATGAATCAGCACGTTGCGCGTCTTGACCAGAACACCTCTCGCCAGATGACTGTCCACTACACAGTTTTCAAATTGCAAACGAGGTAACTTCGTACAATTCATCAGATAATAATCGCTGTAGTTGTCTGGCAGTTCCGCAGAAAGCGTCACCTCAGAAGAAGTTTCCTTTGGTTGATGACTCGCTCCAATGACCTTGTAGGTTCGTACCGGCTTTAACGTTTTGATTTCCACCAGTTCCATTTCATCTCCGATCCGAGCTACATCTGCTACCTGTGCATGCGTATATGTTTTTGCATTTACCAACAACTTGGCACGGTTTCCGGTAGCCGATACGATGGATTGATAATATCCATGCACGTTTGTGGCGTCATCACCTTGTCCGCGAAAAGTACACGCTTCAAATCGAAGCAATCCCTCACAACAAGCAAAATGAGTGGCATCGGTATTGGTTGAAATGTAATATCCTTTGGAAGGCACAATCGAGAGACGTTTTATAATAATATCCTTGCTGTCAAAACCCACAATGCCCATTCCTGACTGTGCGTGAATCGTAACATCTTCCAATAATGTCTGCAAACTGTTGTAGATCAAAATCGCCGGACGGAAATGAAATGAATGAAGCACACTTGCATTCGCGCCGACCATCTCTTTGGACAGAGAATGATGAAAACGAACAACATTGTTCCCCAATAACTCTCTCTTAGGGAAATAGATCGGATTCGGATACATTCTGTCTTTTACTTTATCCCAGAAAGTCATCCGCATAAGGGGTATTTCATTCGTAATGACTCTGTCGTTCGTAAACTGAACATCAAAATACCCTTCTCCAACAGCTATAATATCTCCCGATGAAAAAGGTTTGCGTTTATAATCAATCGTCAGACCCTGAACAGTCACATTCGTACAACTATCCAGCGAAAGAGGTTCCATCCATCCTTCACACAGTAGTGTGGCACCATATCCCTTTACTGTCAAATCTTTGGCACCTTTCAGATCAAGACCCTTCGAATAAGGGTAATAAGGAGTAAAGATCACCGCTTCCGGATTGACTCCCATCTTTCCGGCTAGTACCTCGTTTTCCAATTTTACGGCAGCATCATCTTTCAGCTGATACACCCCGGGAGGAAATAGCAGGGTGCATCCGGCATGTGTGCGACACCATGCAACTGCTTTGCGCAATGCTTTCGTGTCGTCTTTTCCATCATTAGCCACAGCGCCATAACGAGTCACATCAATCACTTGTTCTATCGGATTCGCTTTTGTATTAAACATGCAAGCTAGAAACAAACTTGCGAACATAAAAGTCTTTGATATTAGCTTCATCGTGTTTCTCTTTGATAAGTTTTTCTTTGTACATTCCGTAAAACTAATCCAATAATTTTATATAAAGAATTTATTAGACAAAAAGCGAAGGCTTTCAATCAAAAAACATCTATTTTTGACGGCATTATTCTTCAAAAGAAGCCACAACCTTTGAATCATCACAATTTAAACATATACTATTATGGAAAACATGCTTAGGAAAAGTCTTATTTACATCTTCTTTCTCTGTGCTCCCTTCCTCTCTTTACAGGCTAATGATCCAATGATACAAAAAGAGAATGGAATCACACGATTGATCGTTGATGGCAAACCTTTTATTATGCTTTCCGGTGAACTTCACAACTCTACTTCCTCAACCTTGGAATATCTGGAACCTATGATGATGAAGATGAAATCTATGAATCTGAATTCTGTTATTGCCTCCATTTCATGGGAACAATTTGAGCCGAAAGAAGGAACTTATGATTATACGATGATTGATGGCATTATCGATCAAGCGGAAAAACAGAATCTGAAAGTCTGCGTCATCTGGTTTGCCACATGGAAGAACGGAGAATCCAACTATGCTCCGGAATGGGTAGAGAAAGATACCCAACGATTTTTCAGAATAAAAGATAAAAACGGATTCAACACGAACATCATTTCTCCCTTTTGCGAACGTGCAAAATTTGCAGATGCAAAAGCATTTGCCGCACTTATGAAACGAATAAAAGAGATGGATAAAAACAAAATGGTGATTGTCATGCAACCTGAAAATGAAGTGGGTTGTTTTCAGGATATTGATTATGGAAAGGAAGCGCAAGATCAATATCAGAAAGCTGTACCGACTGCGCTCCTTTCCTATATCAAAAAGAACGAGACCACTTTAATGAAAGAACTGAAGAACCGTTGGGCAGAAAACGGGAAAAAATTGAAAGGCAATTGGATAGAAGTCTTTGGTGATAATCCTGATTCGAAAGAGTTTTTTATGGCTTGGCAATATGCCTCCTATATTCAGGAAGTGGTTAGACAAGGGAAACTGGCATATACCATACCGATGTACGTGAATGCCTGGCTGGTGCAATCCGAAGATCAACTTCCGGGAGATTATCCTTGTGGCGGACCGGTATCCAAAGTGATGGATGTCTACAAAGCTGCTGCACCGGCTATTGATTGGTGTTCGCCTGATATTTATCTCGCCACGTACAAAGAGGTCTGCGCCATGTATTTGCGGCATGATAATCCGTTATTTATCCCCGAAACCATACGCGATGCAGGAAGAAGCTATTATGCCTTTGCCGAACTTAACGCCATGTGTGTGGCTCCTTTTGGCATTGAAGATGGAGCTTCGGATATGCAGCTGATCAGTGGATATAAGGTCTTAAAAGAACTCTTACCTATGATCATTCAGTATCAGGGAACAGGAAAAATGAGAGGATACCTGAAACAAAAAGGTGAAAAGGGTACTTCTTTTACAATGGGCAACTATATTGTGAACATCAATTATCAAGGCAATGAAGATCCCTCCTACGGATTGGTTATCCAGACCGGTCCGGATACCTTTATTCTTTCCGGCATGCGCTCCAGTGTATGGTTTTCAGCTACAGATCCTCAACGGAAGACCGGGATTGCCCATACATGGGAAGGTGGCTACACAAATGGTAATTGGAAAACTCTGCGCTGGCTCAATGGTGATGAAGCCTCTGCTGATGGGTTTAGAATGTATGGAAGAAAATCATATTACGCTAAAACACTGACTCAGGCAGGCGAACTTCCCCCACAGCCCATTGAAGGGATGGAACAAAAAGCCGGAACTGAAGTAAAAGAGATTATTGAACCCGGTATCTATCAGGTCAAGTTATTTACTATCCCAAAGAAATAGAAAAAGAGCATTGGAGTGTGGGAGCACCATTACAGTGCTCTCACCCCGCATGCTTTCACCGTATATTTCTTGCCATCGATTCGTATCACACAATCTCCGGATGCAGAGACAAACCACTTGCCCTCCTTCTGTTCCAGAGTGACTGTTGCATGCTCTGCTGCTTTGATACTTACTGAGCCTGCTTTCAGTTCGGAGCCATTGCCCAGAAAGAAGAGGCGGTTCGTAGCATTCGTACTACTTACCAGTGCATACGTGCCGCTCATGCTCATCTCTTGGTAAGAGGCAGAAGCAGAGGCATCTGATGAAGAGAAGATATAATCCGTACGCCCCGATTTGCTTTTGACACAGATGCCTGCAAAGCCTTCCGCAGTCGTCTTTACCTCAAAGTAGCTTACCGAGGCAATAGCAGAAGGCTCATGTTTCGAACTCGGTTCGAAGAGGGAAACAAACGGACGGCTCCATGCCTCTCCCTTCTGGCGGGCCACATAGGTTAGCATCGGCTGCTCTTTGATGGAATAAGGCATCTCTTTGACGCGGCTCAAGCCCTCACACATCGGACTCAACGCGGCGAATACTTCCCGCTCCTCCTCTCCTTTTTGCCACATCGTCATCGAGATATCATCCCCATCAGGCATCGTCATCGTGAATGTGGCTTTGATATCCTTTGCAGTCACCACACTCTTCTTATCATATAGATAGGAATAGCCATAGAGATGACCTCCCGCAAAAGCCAGTTCCTCGGTCGGCCGTAACTTCAGATCACTTCCGTCGGCAGCAGTCAGACTCATCGTCTGTCCAAGGTTATGATAGAAATAATCATGCATCTTATCCCCCTTTGCCACCTTCCGGCTCCGAAAGACATCCACATAATAGCCCGTAGTCGGCGAGGTCGTTACAATACTCATCAACCGTGTTTGATCCGCCTGACTCTCCGGTTCGCGAAAGTACACCTCACTATAACTGATCCCGTTACAGATACCCTCTTTTACTTCCGGTGCCGGATAACAACTGCGCAGTTGGAAGGAATGATTGCTCTTCATGATCGGATAGCTTGACACACCATCTACACAGACTGTATTATGAGAAGGAAACTGACCATAATATTCCAGATAATCCAAACCGGAATAAAGCGACAAACCAATACCTGCATCCGGAGCCAGCGTATAACCCTTACCATACAGTTCCATGGAAATACCATTCGCATGCATGTGATTACCTTCTGATGCATTCTCCGATATCATCAGACTGTGACGCGGATTCATACCGTTGCGCTGCACAAACCAACTCACATTGGGTGCCCAGAAGGTAGGTGTCACATAGTCTTCGATAGTACCAGCGGCGATTGATGGATCAAGCTTCAGCAGCTGATCGGTGAATAATGAATTGACAGAGACCCTGCGACTGTTCGGATCATCCCTCTGTTTCTCGTACTCCGGACTAAACAATTTGAGCATAGCAGTAAACTTCCGCTCCTGCTCTTTCTTTCCATTGAGTTGCGCATTCTGCACCATCCGTTCAAACGGTACGGCAGAGAGTGTATGTGGATGTGTATCTCCAAACCCCACGATCATTCTGTTGGGAAACAGATACTGAGGCAGTGCCGCCACCGCTTTTTCCACAATGGGCAGTTCCTTTAGCAGATCCCTCTTCAAGGTGCGGTCAAACAAACTGACAAAATTTGCATAATCTGTGACCACCCCCATGCTGTAGCCCGGACACTCTGCCCAGATTCCTCTCTTCGGATCAAACCCATAGTCGGCCAGTTTAGCCAAACCCCACTGACGGATAGTCGTTGCATAAAGCACCTGATCAATATAATACTCCCGTCCTTTGCCATCGGTGTAATTCTGATTATCCTCAAGCACAAGAGCAATATCCATGATAAACCGGGCCTGAATCAAGTCCCAGTTATTGTGAGGCACCCCATTGTCGATAATATTGTCCGCCCATTTCTTAAACGCTCCTGCATAAAGAGCCATCTGATCCCGTTTGTTCACCTTCAGATAGTCATACAAAAAGTCATACAATGGTACCAAGGCATTCAACGCATCCTCATGAATCACCTCAAACGAAGTCATCCCGACCAACGTCTGCTGATGTCCGTGATTCAGATCCTTCGGCACATTGCGATAATAAATACCCTTCATATAGACATCAAAGACCGAAGCAGCACTCTGCGCATACTTATCCTCTCCGGTGATCCAGTACAGAAAAGCCTCATCACGAGCCACATTCAGGATATCCATGTTTGTGGCAGCCACCTGATTGCCCGTCTTACTGATACTTGCCCACTCCATGGGTATTCCTGCTTGCGAGTTATTGGGCAGAAAGAGTCCGCGAGAGTCCTCTTCATACGGCGTAATATCTTCAATCTTCGGACGACCGTAGATCGTAGAGTTGCTCCGTGCTCCATTGTACATAACCGTAGGCACCGGCGCTTTTTCTCCACCCGCATGACTATAAAATTCTCCTTGAATAAACACATCCGTCGCATGCGATTTCCAGTACATCCTCAGACGTGAGGAAAGAAAATCGGCATCCCGGTTTGCATACACATCCGTCTCCCGTTTGAGTTTGTCCAGTACATTCTTAGCCCAGGGTTCGTTGCTAATCATCTTCAGCGTTTCATTCTTCCCCTCCGCGGTAGTCAGTATCCGCGGATGAGTTTGCGGCAACAGAGTCTCGTTCCTTTGCTTTTGAGCAAACAGCACACAGCCACACATCATCCATGCAGCGATAAGTATCTTCTTCATTTGGATTCTTTTTTGTTATAATACGCACAATCAATCCCTTCTACTCAATCAAAAGTATTTTTTGTTTCACACCACTACTCCTGATTGTGTCAGTATTGACTTTATATAAACAAATTTAAAGATTTAACGATTGATCGGACACAATTTTCCTTATTATGCTTACTTTTGTGCATCAAAAGTGCTTTCCCTGTAAAATAAGTATATCCGTTTTCAATATCATCTTCACACATCATGAATAATCTTGTATTATTTACAGGACTGCTATCTATATTTGTAGTCCTTATCTCGATCATCTTTTGTTCAAAAAGAAAGTGTAGCCGCACATTTACAGTTGGCAAACTTAAATTTGCTCATCGTCAGGGCAAAACATTGGAATGTATAACCTACGAAGGCAATGCCCCTTCCGGCAATCTGCTTATTCCAAACTCTGTACAACGATATAAAGATCACACGGTTACAACTATCGGGAAGGCAGCTTTTCAATATTGCGGTAACCTGACTTCTGCTACCATTCAGGAAGGAATCACAACAATTGGTTCGTATGCTTTTGCCAACTGCTGCCACCTCGAATCCGTGATCATTCCATCTACCGTGACTGAGATTGGATCCTACGCCTTCGCAAACTGCACAGCACTTCGAACCATTATCAGCCGAAACCCACTTCCTCCTCATCTGGCCTTACATACCTTTTACAATGTGGATACCTCGCTTTGCACCTTATATGTACCTGAAAGTGTTGATCTCGCTAACCGAAGTGCTGAGAAGTGGAAAAACTTCCTGAACATCCTGCACGAGGAACCTGAAAAGTAAACCAAAACTATCTGAAGAAAATAAGCAAACAATAAATCATTTTTTGCATCGGCAACAATCTGTGAATGATTGCCACCCCGTAGAGATGATTACATCCCTCAAAACAGAATCAGTCAACCTGTTAATCAACAGCTGAGGTCAACACCGTTTCATCCTTAGATGGAGCAGCTTGTTCACCATCCAGTTCTTCAAATCGCTGCGAGTTTTTCGATTTAAACTCCGGCACTACCTTCTTCATCAATCGCACCGTATCGTCAATCTGCACTTCATGCGAGAGATGTTCAAACTCGCGATAAGCCGCCAAAATATCTTCGTATACATAGTTGCGTACCTTCGCCACACGGATCTTCTCATGCACCGTAGGAATCGTATTCTCTTCGTTGCTCAACACCTCTTC
>JAQUZH010000061.1 GCA_028691445.1 Bacteroidales bacterium
TGCTTTGTCTTGAGTTCTGGCATTAAATTGCTTGCAAAACTCCATTATATTCACGCCTTTAGATCCTAAAGCCGGTCCTACTGGCGGAGAAGGGTTTGCTGCACCTCCTTTGATCTGCAATTTAATCTGTCCAGCAATTTCTTTAGCCATTTCTAAATTTTTTAATTATTATAATTTTCGAAGAAGAACGATGATTATGTCGTAACACACAATCTATTCTTTTTCAACTTGAGTGAAGCCTAATTCGAGAGGAGTTTTACGTCCAAATATTTTCACCATAACTTTCAGCTTTTTCTTTTCGTTATTAATTTCTTCAATAATACCACTGAAACCGCTGAATGGGCCAACATTTACTTTTACGCTTTCTCCTAAGATGTATGGAATCATAACTTCTTCTTCCACATCTTTTAATTCATCAACTTTTCCGAGAATCCTATTCACTTCGGATTGACGAAGTGGAACTGGTTTAATATTTCCACCTAAAAATCCAATCACATTCGTTAGGTTAGCGAGTGTATGAATCGTCTCTCCATTAAGAGCTGCTTCAATCAAAACATAGCCTGGTAAATAGCTACGTTCCTTTAACACTTTCTTTCCATTACGAACCTGATATACTTTTTCGGTTGGTATAAGAACCTGAGATATATAATCACCTAAAGAGGTGTTTTTCATCTCCGCTTCAAGTATTTCTCTTACTTTCGGCTCTTTACCACTAATAGCCCTTAGTACATACCATTTTTTTTCTATTCCTGACATTTTATCCTCCGGATTTTACAGAATAGATTTATAGAAAAGAACCATTACACTCTCAAAGCAGAAATCCATAAAGAAAACAATCAAAGCTATAATAAGTGATGCAAACATCACAACAACGGCACTACTACTTAGTTCCGGTATTGTTGGCCAAGATACTTTGTAAACCAACTCAGTATATGACTCTTTTACAGATGTTCCTAATCTACCAAAAAAATTTTTCATAAAATATATACTTTTTGCACGGGTCGAGAGACTCGAACTCCCGACACTCGGTTTTGGAGACCGATGCTCTACCAACTGAGCTAGACCCGTATATTGGTGGTTATCTCCAAATGATAACCACCAATGTTATTTATTATTCAACAATTTCAGTAATCTGACCAGAACCTACAGTACGTCCACCTTCGCGGATTGCAAAACGCAAACCTACGCTGCAAGCTACCGGATAGATCAATTCAACTGCAATTTCAAGGTTGTCACCAGGCATAACCATTTCAGTTCCTTCCGGCAAAGTAATTTCTCCGGTTACGTCCAAGGTACGAATATAGAACTGAGGACGGTATTTGTTATGGAATGGAGTGTGACGGCCACCTTCTTCTTTCTTCAGAATGTACACAGTAGCTTTAAGCTTAGTGTGAGGTTTCACCTGACCCGGATGGCAAATTACCATACCACGTTTGATTTCTGTTTTATCGATACCACGAAGCAGCAAACCAACATTATCACCAGCCTCACCACGATCAAGAAGCTTACGGAACATTTCTACACCGGTAATAACAGATTTTTTTCCTTCTGCACCAAGACCGATAATCTGAACCTCTTCACCTACTTTGATAATACCAGCTTCGATACGACCAGTAGCAACTGTTCCACGACCTGTGATTGAGAAGACATCCTCTACCGGCATCAAGAAAGGTTTGTCAACAGCACGAGGAGGAAGATCGATCCATGTATCAACAGCATCCATCAATTCCATTACTTTATCTTCCCATTCTGCAACGCCATTCAAAGCACCAAGAGCAGATCCACGAATGATAGGAGTATTGTCGCCATCGAAATCATAGAAAGAAAGAAGTTCTCTCATTTCCATTTCAACCAATTCCAACATCTCTTCGTCATCAACGCTATCGCACTTGTTCAGGAAAACAACCAATTTAGGAACGTTTACCTGACGAGCCAACAGGATGTGCTCGCGAGTCTGTGGCATCGGACCGTCAGTAGCAGCAACTACAATAATAGCACCGTCCATCTGCGCAGCACCAGTAACCATGTTCTTCACGTAGTCAGCGTGACCCGGACAGTCAACATGCGCATAGTGACGATTAGCAGTCTGGTATTCTACGTGAGAAGTATTAATTGTAATACCTCTTTCTTTTTCCTCAGGAGCGTTATCAATTGAATCGAATGAACGCAGTTCTGAAAGACCCTTCTTTGCCAATACTGTTGTGATAGCAGCAGTCAAAGTAGTTTTACCGTGGTCAACGTGACCAATGGTACCAATGTTCACATGTGGTTTCGAACGATCAAATTTCTCTTTAGCCATAGCTTTATTTATTTATTGTTTATAATGATAGCAAAAATACAAATCAGCGTGAGCCGACGATGGGAATTGAACCCATGACCTCTTCCTTACCAAGGAAGTGCTCTACCTCTGAGCTACGTAGGCGAAAAGAGCGGGAAACGGGACTCAAACCCGCGACCCTCAGCTTGGAAGGCTAATGCTCTATCAACTGAGCTATTCCCGCAATCTAAGTGGGTAGTGATGGATTCGAACCACCGAAGGCGAAGCCAGCAGATTTACAGTCTGCCCCATTTGGCCACTCTGGTAACTACCCGTCCTGTTCTTGTTGAGCCTCTTGTCGGATTCGAACCAACGACCCCGAGATTACAAATCACGTGCTCTGGCCAACTGAGCTAAAGAGGCTTTTAACAGCCGTTTCACTATTTATCGAGCGAAACGGCTGCAAATTTAGGGATTAATTCCGAACCATAAAAGCTTTTGGCCGTATTTTTTCACTTTTGGCGCATTTTTTCCTTGTACTTCAGCAATTGTTTCGTCAAAGCTTCAACAGACTCATCAATTGACTCTTCAAACGTATTGCTTATCTTACTGGCAAATATGTCATTATTCGCAATAAGCACCTTTATTTGCGCCTCCTTATTCTCGACAGTTTCTGGTTTTACAACCTTTAATGTCACTTCAGCAGTTAATATTCCATCAAAGTACTGTTCAAGCTTAGACACTTTTTTTAGTATAAAAGATTCCAGTTGTTGAGACGCATCAAAATGGATTGCTTTAATTTTAATTTCCATAATAACCTCCTTTTTTATGCCCTTGGATGGGCCTGTTTGTACACTTTCTTCATCTCTTCAAAAGACACATGCGTATATATCTGTGTCGTGGAAAGCGATTCATGACCAAGCAACTCCTTCACGGAGTTCATCGCAGCGCCATGATTTAACAAAACTGTTGCGAACGAATGACGGATAACATGCGGACTTCTTTTCGAGAGAGAAGTGACCAATGATAATTGATTCTTGACAATCTTATATACAAGCATAGGATAAAGCTTCTCTCCCTTTTCTGTAACAAAAAGAGATTCACTTTGAGCCGGAAAAGCAACCTTCTTCGCTTCGATATAATTTAAAAGAGACAATTTCAAATGAGGGCCAAACGGAATCAGCCGTTGCTTATTCCGTTTACCATCCACTTTTATCTGCATCTTTTCAAAATCCACATCCGATTCCTTCAAGCCAATCAATTCAGAGCTCCTGACGCCAGTCTCGTAAAAGAATGAAATAATAAGTTTGTCGCGCATTCCTCCAAAATCAGAAGGGAAAGAAGTATCATCTAACAAACGATCCATCTCCGATTCTTTCACAAATGAAGGAAGTCTTTTTACAGCCTTCACACATTCGATCCTACTCATCGGATTGGATTGGATAGACCCTTCTTTGATCAAAAAATGAAAGAAACTACGAAGCGAACTTAACTTTCTGTTGACAGAAGCAGGCGTATACCCACTGTCCATCAAATGAATAATCCATTGCCTTACAACCTGGTTACTAAACTCACTATTATCAGACACGCCGAATTCTTTCTCAACATAATCCCCAAACTGCTCTAAGTCATTCCGATAAGAAATAACCGTGTGCGGTGAATAGCGCCGCTCGTAAGTCAGGTATGTCAAAAAAGAATCTATTAGCATCATTCATCACTTTAGTTCTGAGCAACGAATGTAAGAGAAAAAAAGGAAAATAGCAAACGAAAGTCGATTATTCTTCGATTCTCTGCAATTTTGTTACATATACAGCACGTTCCTTTTGAATTCTCTTAACAACAGAAGGTTTGTCAAAACACTGGCGTCTTCTTAATTCTTTAACTACGCCGGTCTTTTCAAATTTTCTTTTGAATTTCTTCAAACATTTCTCGATGTTCTCACCTTCTTTTACAGGTACAATGATCATACTCTTGTTATTTTATTAGTAGTTAGTTATTTCATATTTGAGCGTGCAAAATTATCAATTGTTTGGCTATTATCAAAACTTTCCGACAACAATTCTTTCAAAAAGAGATATTTGGAGTTTTTACCTGTCCAATAATTAGCTGAAAGGTTATGTCCACTCATATATTATAAGTAGTTTTGTACTTCAAATTCAAAATTCTTCATGTAATGAGCTTGCCCATATCGCAAAAAATAGCGTCCATCCGCAAAGAAATGAAAGAAAATGGCCTGAGTGGCTATATTATACCAAGCAGCGATCCTCATCTAAGTGAATACCCTGCAGCGCATTGGAAAGCAAGAGGTTGGATCAGTGGTTTTGACGGTTCGTTTGGAACAGTGATTATCACCTTAAACGAAGCCGCCTTATTTACCGACTCACGCTACTTTCTTCAGGCAACCAACCAACTGGAAGATACAGAGATTACCCTTGTAAGAATGGGGTTGCCCGACTCCCCTTCTTTTGCAGAGTGGCTTACCACAAAGCTACCCCAAGGATCATCAGTGGGCATTGACGCATGGGTGTATGCTGCAACTGATGCTTTTGCATTAGAGAAAGCACTCCAGAAAAAAGGGATCTTCTTACATTCGGGAAACGATCTCATCTCCAAAATATGGGAAGAGAGGCCCCAACTTCCTTCCGATCCAATCTTTCTATTTCCGGTTGAATTCAGCGGACGATCTGCGCAAGAGAAGATAGATCTGCTTCGTACGATGATTGCACAAGAAGGTTGCGACTATCTGCTCCTTTCTGCTTTGGATGAAATCGCATGGACATTTAACATTCGGGGAAACGATGTAAAGTACAATCCCGTGGCTATTTCATACGCTTTGATTTCGAAAAATCAAAGCATTTTATTCCTATCTCCTGCAAAAATCAACAAAGAGGACCTGCCATACTTTAGAGAAGAGCAGATACAACTGGCTGAATACAATAAAATAACGAACTTCTTGTCCCGTTTACCTGCAGGAAGCAAAATCATGCTTGACGCATCCAAGACGAATCTAGCACTTCACAACTCTATTCCGGCAGCATGTGAGATTGCGAATCAGGTTTCACCGGCCAACAGATTAAAATCAATCAAGAATGAGGTTGAAATCGAAGGATACAAGCAAGCGATGGTTTATGATGGAGTTGCTTTAACCAAGTTCTTCATGTGGCTCGATGAAAATGTAGACAAGGGAACAGTGACAGAATATACGGTTGGAGAGATGCTGAAAGAGTTTAGAAGTCAGCAGCCCTATTTTGCCGGTGAAGGATTCGGCACAATAACCGGTTACAACGATCACGGAGCCGTTATTCACTATATTCCAACTCCGGAAAATGCATATACAATAGCACGCAGTGGCACTTTACTGATTGATTCAGGTGGTCAGTATTTCAAAGGAACCACCGACATTACTCGCACAATTGCGTTAAGTGCTCCCTCCGAAAAGCAGAAAAAAGATTTTACAATCATTCTCAAAGGAAACATTGCTTTGGGCACAGCGGTCTTCCCGCAAAAGACACGCGGTTCGCAAATTGACATATTAGCGCGTAAAGTAATGTGGGAGAATGGAATCAATTACCTGCATGGTACCGGTCATGGAGTCGGTCACTTTCTAAATGTGCACGAAGGACCTCAAAGTATTCGCATGGAAGAAAATCCGGTAGTCCTGGAGCCGGGTATGGTGTTATCAAATGAGCCCGGCATCTACAGAAATGGAGAATACGGACTTCGCATCGAGAATATGATTCTTATCAAAGAAAAGGAAGAAACAGCGTTTGGAAAGTTTTATCAATGTGAAACCATCACACTCTTCCCTATTGATAAGAACCTGATTGACAAGGCACTTCTCAATCAAGAAGAGTTGAACTGGTTGAATAACTACCATCAGATGGTATTCGATAAACTATCTCCTTTCCTAAATGAGAAAGAGATAGAATGGCTGAGAAAGCAAACAGACGTTTTATGAAAAAGGGACTGATTACTTTGTTTTTACTCCTTTCCTTTGGACTTCGGGCTACAGCAGACCAGTCTGAAGGATATCGGATTGAACTAAAGTGTCCACAACTACCTGAGAAGAGGATTATTCTTTACGAATGCATCGGCGGAAAGCTTTTCTCAGTAGATACCCTGACGACCAACAAACGGGGAGAAGTTCTTCTTGAAGGAAAAAAATCGCTACAAGATCGTTTCTGTTTTGTCAAACTAACGGCCTCACTCAGTTATGATCTCCTTATCGGAAAAGATCAGACAATGACGATCAGTCTAAGCGACACCTCCCGTTTAGACAACACCCGCATCAAAGGAGCCAGAGAATCATCGCTCTTCGCCTCGTTTAAAACGCTTCTAAGCAAACAAAAAGAGAAGAAAGAGTCGCTTACAAAAGAACTAAGCGCTACCCAAAACAAGAGAAAGAGTGAGAGCCTCATCCGAAAAGTAAAAGCGACGGATCAAAAGATGCTCTCGACGATGAATAAACTTATCAATGAAAACAGAGGAAGCTTCCTTGCCGCGTTCATAAAAGCAATTGTCGCCCCCTCAAACAAAGAACCGGAAGCCTATTTTGAAGCGATCGACCTGAGCGATGAGCGATTATGGAATACTCTTTTGGTACCACAGAAGGTAAACCGATGGTTGAAAATGGTATTAGAGAACAACCCTGAAGGATTCGAGCAGCAATATGCGTGGCTGATAGAGAAAGCAAAGGGCAACAAACTATGCGAACGATATCTGATAGAACAGATATTCCTATCTGTCGAAGAGAGCCCATTGATTGAAATGGAGAATGTGCGTTACAATATAGAAGAAAAATATGTCGATCAACTGAAAGAGAAATACCCTTTTGAACCCTTCGTATTACGAATGGAAGAAGAAAAGGAACGCATCCGATATTGTCGCATCGGACAGCTTGCCATGCCGCTCCAACTGTATGACTTCAACGATCAACCGATCCAAACAGACACCATCAAAGCCAGTCATACCGTGTTGTTTTTCTACGAACCCGATTGCGCCCATTGTCATGAGTCTGCACCTATATTATATAAGGAAGGCTTTGAGGAGTATCGGCAAAGGGGATTAAAAGTGGTCGCTGTCTGTCTGAGTGATTTAAAAGAAGAATGGGTAGCGTTCGTCAAGCAGCACAATTGTCAGCAATGGATCAATGCGTGGGACCCCGAACGCACCTCTTTATTTTGGGAATACTACGACATTTCCCGCACACCGGCAATATATCTTTTGGATAGTAAAGGAACCATTATTGCAAAAAAGATCGAAGTACAAACACTTATCAAATTACTAATTAATATCTATTCAAAAAACTAGAAATATGGCACTTATAAAATCGGTCAGAGGCTTTACTCCACACATAGGAGCCAACTGTTATATCGCAGAAAACGCAACAATCGTTGGAGATGTCACCATTGGTAACGACTGTAGCTTATGGTTTAACACCGTCCTTCGCGGAGACGTAAACACGATCAAAATTGGGAATCGTGTCAATATTCAGGATGGAGCCGTTTTGCATACCCTCTACGAGAAGTCGGTTATTGAGATTGGAAACGATGTGAGCATCGCACACAACGTAACAATTCACGGAGCTGATATCAAAGATGGAGCTTTGATTGGTATCGGAGCCACAGTCTTGGATCATGCGGTAATTGGCGAAGGAGCTATCATTGCAGCCGGAGCACTTGTACTGGCAAATACGATTGTCGAACCCGGAAGTATCTACGCCGGAGTTCCAGCCCGTTTTGTAAAGAAAGTAGACCCAAAACAAGCCAAAGAGTTGAATCAGAAGATAGCCAACAACTATCTCATGTATGCATCCTGGTACGACAGCGAAGAGACGAAAGAGGAGAAGAAATAACCTCTCCTCTTATAAATTCAAAGAAGAAATAATCGTTTCCGTAGCTCCGAGATTTGCTTTTACATAGTCAGAGGAAGCGTTGCCATCCATCTTGATTGCACCTTCCTCGTTTATGTATCGATCAAGCAAACCAGACAGTTCCTCGTAATTTGCGATGCTATGTCCGCCTCCCATGGCCATCAATTCTTTCGCCTCGCGAAACTTATCATGATTGGGTCCAAAGATGACAGGGACACCATAGACAGCCGCCTCTATAATATTATGTATGCCGGATCCAAAACCACCTCCGATATACGCAACCTGTCCGTAGCGATAAATAGAAGAGAGCACCCCAAAACAATCGACGATCAGACAGTCTGCTTGTACGACATCCTCCTCATTGGATTGAGTATAGCGTACAAAGGGGCGAGTAATCTTGGATATAATGAGCGAGAGATGCTCTTCATGAATCTCATGAGGAGCAATAATCAGCCTCATCTCCGGATGGTTATTAAAATACTCAATCAACAGATCTTCATCTTTTGGCCAACTGCTACCTGCAACAAGAGTAAACACGTTCTCTATTTCAGAGTCCCTTCTTTGAATAAAAGCCTCTACTAACGGAAGTGATTTAGACTGTTGCATAATCGCTTTTACGCGGTCAAAGCGGGTGTCGCCCACGATAGTCACATTCTCTTTCAGACCCAATCCGGCAAGAAGATCCTTTGAACGTTGATCCTGGACAAAGAAATGCGTCACTTGCATCAACATCCTTCGGGCAATCAGTCCATGTTTCTTAAAGAAAATCTGTCCGGGACGAAAGATCGAGGAAACACTATACAACTGAATTCCCAACATCTTCATATACATGAAATAGTTGGGCCAGAACTCATATTTGATGAAAAGCGCTTTCTCCGGACGTACCAACAGAAAAAAACGGAGCACATTGAGCAAGGTATCAAAGGGAAGATAACATACAATATCGGCGTGGGCATACTCTTTTCTTACTTCATAACCGGAAGGAGAGAAAAAAGTCAACAAAATCTTATATTCCGGATGTTCCGCTTTGATCTTTTCAATTAGAGGACGGCCCTGTTCAAACTCGCCGAGAGAGGCCGCATGCACCCAAATGTAACGATCTTCTTTGTTTACCTTGGATTTCAAGATCCCCCATGTAGCATGCTGACCTTTGATCATCATTCGGGCTTTTTTATTAAAAAGCGAAGCAAAGCGAATCGTAAGGCCATATAATATAATACCGAAATTATACATGATATTTATTTTATTTCGAGTCGTTCTAAAAAGTATTTTTTCTCTTATTCTGAGTTTTGTAGTTGTCTAGCTGAACCTGAAGAACAAGTTTCTGCTGCCAACTGACAGTGCCTCCCTGGTAATGAAATGTGGCACCGATACTACACCGTGCAAACCGATTATGTATCAGTTTGTAGTATATATCCGTACGGCTGTAAGCTTTTGAGCGGTAAAAGGCATCGTTCCAGTAAAAGGCACCGGCACCCAAATCACCAAACTGCTGCTGACTATCCCCGAAATAAAGTGTCTCTTCGAAGAGCATCTTTTTCCATCCCAGACGAAACTCAGCCAACAATCCAATGGGAAGTTTCCAGTCGCCTATTAAACGGTTGCGTTCCAAACCGGCAAGTGGACCAACCTGAAACAGCAACGAATCGAAAGCACTCTTGCCAGACAAGTCCAGACCTACAAAAAGGTTGGACACACCATAATCCTGAATGGACATGTTTGAAGGTGGGTTCTTGGTTTTCGCATAGTGGTAGTAATAACCACGCATACCGCCAAACAGCAATTTAGTAGTGTATCTCGCAGCCCCTCCAAGCATAAATTGCTCCCTTTGAGTAAACGTCTGACGGGAAGTCCAATCGAGAAACAGTTCGAAGTAATCATGCGGATTGCCCCACTGAAACGCTACTCCTTGCATATTCGGACGATAATAACGTATCGAATCAGAGAAAAACGCATTGGAATATTCGCCACGCAGATGATCTCTGGAGAAAGACCCCAAAGAAAAGCTGAAAGAAGGAACAGTGTATTGATAATAGGCAGTAACTAAACCTTTTTGAAAAAGACTTGGTGCCCCCCACTCTACCAAGCCACCGACACCTACACGCAACGACTGTTTCTTGTTTAGCTGCCAGCCGAGATGCGGCTGAATCCACATTCCAGCCATTGTCTGAGAAATACGATTGGGAGAATCATATTCCTGATTATCAAAAAAACCATACGAAGTGAACCCCCACTCTGTTTTTTGGGGATAAGCTCTCTGGGAGAAACCACATATGAGAGCAATCAACACTCCGAGTATTAGCTTTCTCTTCATCCAATAGCAGCGACAGCGCGCTCAATCCGTCTGATCGTTTCTTCCTTACCGAGAATATCTGTAATTTCAAAAATATGCGGTCCTTTGCCCTCGCCTACCAGCGTGAGACGAAAAGCATTCATGACATTGCCCATGTGATATTGATTCGTAGTAACCCAGTTCATCACCACCTCTTCTGTCTTTTGAATAGAGAAATCATCGATGTCTTGTAAAAGAGTAACCAATTCTCTCATCTGAGCCGGAGTATCTTCCTTCCATCTTTTCTTGATCGTCTTTTCATCATACTCAACAGGAGCCACAAAAAAGAAAGCACACGGTTCCCACAAATCCTTTACAAAAGAGACACGCTCTTTCATTAAAGCCACCACTTTCACGACCATTTCAAAAGGGACCTCCACATTGCGAGCCTGAAGTTCGGGCAACATCAACCGTGCCACCTCTTCGTTCTCCTTCATCAGAAGGTATTTATGGTTAAACCACTTACCCTTCTCATAATCAAAGCGGGCGCCGTTTTTGCTACACCGTTCAATAGAAAACAGTTTGATCAGTTCATCCATTGAGAATAGTTCTTCGTCATTGCCGGGATTCCAGCCAAGCAGTGCGAGGAAGTTTACCACAGCCTCCGGGAAATAACCTGCTTCACGATAGCCTGACGAGAGATCTCCTGATTTCGGATCGTTCCAGTTGAGCGGAAAAACAGGGAAACCGAGGCGGTCACCATCACGTTTGCTGAGCTTTCCATTTCCATCAGGTTTGAGCAAGAGAGAGAGATGGGCAAATTGAGGCATGGTATCCGTCCAACCAAAATATCTGTACAAAAGCACATGCAAAGGAGCCGAAGGAAGCCATTCTTCTCCGCGAATCACATGAGTTATTTCCATTAAATGATCATCTACGATATTAGCCAGGTGATACGTAGGCAGTTCGTCGGCTGATTTATATAGTACTTTATCATCAAGTACCGATGAGTTGATCACCACTTTGCCACGGATCAGGTCGTTTACTTCGACATCTTCATTGGGTTCTACTTTCGCACGAACCACATACTGTTGTCCGTTGGCAATAAGCGAATCCACCTCTTCTTTGGAAAGAGTCAACGAATTGCGCATCATCATGCGGGTAGAGGCATCATATTGAAAGTTGGCACTCTCTGCACGTTTCGCTTCCAGTTCGGCGGGAGTGTCAAAAGCAATGTATGCATGTCCGCTCGCGAGCAACTGATCGACATATGTCTTGTAAATGGAGCGTCTTTCTGACTGACGATAGGGCGCAAACGGACCTCCGATGCCTACACCTTCGTCAAATGTGATACCCAACCATTTGAATGATTCGATGATATACTCTTCTGCTCCCGGCACAAAGCGGGTAGAATCGGTGTCTTCTATACGAAGAATGAACTCACCGCCCGATTGTTTGGCAAAGAGATAATTATACAATGCGGTACGCACACCGCCAATATGTAATGGCCCTGTAGGACTGGGAGCAAAACGAACTCTGACTTTTCTTTCCATACTGTACAACTGAATTATAGGGTGCAAAAATACTCTTTTTTCCTCTACTATGAGTAATTTTAATAGATTCAATGATTTTTCGAAGGGAAAAAGGACGCTATCTCTACATTAATTAGTACTTTTCCGCCATAAATCGTTCATATGGAACAGACAATACAGACAAATTCGGGACGGAAAAGAAATAAAATCATCAAAAGGATTGTTCTTTTTGTCAGTTCAGCCATATTAATTGCCTACTTCTTCCCTCGGGATATGCAATTCAGATACACTTTTATTGAAGGAAAGCCCTGGAAATACGAGTTTCTCACCGCTCCTTTCGATTTTCCGATCTACAAATCGGAGGAGGTCTTGAAACATGAAAAGGACAGTATCACGGCAAATTTCAGTCCCTATTTCAAGATTAAAGAAGAGATAGAAGCCGATAATCTGAAGCAATTGCGGGCCGACTACTATGCCACGCTGCAGAGGACCATACCGCCTTCCTACTTACATTACATCGAGAGGCAATTAACTGAAATCTACAATAAAGGGATCATTCACGGGGCAACTTCAGACTCATTGATCCGCTCCGGAAAGAAACTGTTACGTCTTGTGGAAGATAACATTTACAAGAGCCATCCCATTAATCAGATGTACACAGCCACTTCAGCCTATGAAACGATCATAAACGAAGCACCCTCCTCACTTGACAAAGAGCTGCTTAAATCCTGCAACCTGAATAATTATATTCACGAGAATCTCTTTCCGGATCAGAAGACTTCGGAAAAGATGCTTCAGTCCATGCTGGGAAACATTTCGCTAGCGAGCGGACTGGTGCAATCGGGCGAACGCATTGTGGACAAAGGCGAAATTATCAGTCCGACGACCTATTCCATCTTGCGCTCTTTAAAGCATGTATCAGAAACGCAAAAGAGTTCGAAGACACATCTCAACATTGTGTTTATCGGACAGCTGTTTATCATCGGACTCATGTTGTTTTCGCTCTATATGTTTCTGCTCCTGTTTCGCATAGAGACATTAAGGAGCATACGCGATATCTCTTTTATTCTGATGCTGGTCGTCGTGCTGATTGTAGTTACCAGCATTGCCGTTTCCACCAAGTTTTTGACGGTCTATCTGATTCCTTTTTCCATTTTGCCGATTATCCTTTGCACCTTCTTCGACTCGCGTACGGCACTCTTCACGCACATGATTACGGTAATTATTGCGTCATTTATCACCCCCTTCCCGTATGAATTTCTGACCATGCAGATTGCCGCAGGGATGACAGCGGTATTCAGTTTGCGCGACCTCACCCAGCGTTCGCAGCTTGTTACTTCTGCTATGTATATCTTTTTCACCTATTGCCTCATCTACACCAGCGTTTCTCTGATACAAGAGGGCGACTGGTCAAAGATCAACATCAGCATGTATGGCGCCTTGGGTATCAATTCGGCGCTAATCATGTTTGCTTATGTCTTGATATACATCTTTGAGCGCACCTTCGGCTATCTCTCTACGGTGACACTTATTGAACTGCAGAATATCAACAACCCGGCTTTGCGCAAACTGTCAGAAGAGTGTCCGGGCACTTTCCAGCACTCGTTGCAAGTGGGCACACTGGCCTATGAAGCCGCGCGACTGAGCAATGCAAATGCACAGATGGTTCGCACCGGCGCTTTTTACCACGATCTGGGGAAAATGACGAATCCGGCTTTCTTTACAGAAAA
>JAQUZH010000062.1 GCA_028691445.1 Bacteroidales bacterium
CATTTACAGAATCAAAGCAAAAGATCCGGCAGGCGAATGGAGTGAACCGTTGCTTGTAAAGGCCGACAAAGGGTTGATTGATGTGACCCCTTTGTGGGATGAGGATGGAAGAGTCTATATCGTTCATGCATGGGCTGGCAGTCGAAGTGGAATCAATAGTATCTTGACTGTGACCGAACTGGATCAAAAGTGTGAAAGAGTTCTTTCTGATCCCGTGATGGTTTTTGATGGCAATGCAACACAAAACCATACCGTTGAGGGACCTAAGTTTTACAAACGAAACGGCTATTATTATATTATGGCTCCTGCCGGAGGTGTCGAACAGGGATGGCAACTTGCCATGCGTTCGAAAGATATCTACGGACCCTACGAGGTAAAGACAGTGATGGCTCAAGGAAATACAACGATCAATGGTCCACATCAAGGTGGTTGGGTGGAGACTCAGACCGGAGAGTCGTGGTTTGTCAACTTTCAGGATAAAAAGATGTACGGACGTGTCATTCATCTTAACCCGGTAAAGTGGATAAATGATTGGCCGGTAATAGGAGTGGATAAAGATGGAGATGGGTGCGGTGAACCGGTGAGCGGGTACAAAAAACCCAATGTCGGAGCGGAATATCCTATTGAGACACCTGTTGAAAGTGATGAGTTTAATACCCGTACACTCGGTTTGCAGTGGCAATGGCATGCAAATTACCAAGATTATTTTGGTTTCCCCTCACAGATGGGATTTATGCGTATCTATGGTCACACGCTATCTGATTCATTCATAAACTTCTGGGAAGTGCCTAATCTCTTGCTTCAAAAGTTCCCCGCGGAAGAGTTTACCGCTACCACGAAGGTCAAGATTTCAGCTCTTGAAGAGGGAGAAAAAGCAGGTTTGATTGTGATGGGGTGGGACTATTCCTATTTGGCTTTGGTGAAGAATGGTGACCGTTTCGTTTTGGAACAGACCCTCTGTAAAGAGGCCGAACAACTGAATCCCGAACAGACCATTGTACTTGAATCATTTCCTGCTGAACCGGAGAGAAACATCGTTCCCCCTCTGTTCTCTCGTACAATATTCATGCGCTTAACCGTTAATCAGGGAGGAAGATGTATCTTTGCCTTCAGTAACGACGGAAAGACGTTCACACCCATCGGACAGCCTTTTCAGGCACGTCAGGGGAAATGGATTGGAGCAAAAGTAGGTATCTTTGCAACCAATCCGAGTGGCGCGTCCAAACGTGGTTGGGTAGATGTGGATTGGTTTCGTATAACAAAATAAAATCTTAATTCTAATTAGTTGAGCAAAATGAAAAATGAAAATGCAATGATGAAAGCACTCCCGGTGCTGTTTGGTTTTTTTGTAATGGGTTTTTGTGATATCGTAGGCATCTCCTCCGATTATGTGAAAGAAGCATTTAGCTGGTCGGACACGATGACCGGATTCGTACCTTCCATGGTGTTTATCTGGTTCCTTTTCCTGGGCATTCCTATTGGTGTAAAGATGAACAAATGGGGTCGTAAAAACACCGTGCTTCTCAGTATGATGGTTACCGTTGTCGGAATGGTGATCCCCTTGGCCTTTTATAGCAGTGTGACATGTATGGCGGCTTTTGCTTTGCTCGGCATCGGAAATGCTATCCTTCAGGTCTCCTTAAATCCGTTACTTAATAATGTCATTACCAACAAGAAATTATTGACAAGTAGTCTGACCGGCGGACAGGTAGTGAAAGCTGTCTCTTCGTTAGTGGGCCCTTCCATTGTTGTCTTTTCAGTTCAATACTTTGGAGCGGAGAAATGGTATTATTTCTTCCCGATATTCGGCACGATCACCATCCTCTCTGCTTTGTGGCTTTTCTTTACGCCGATACAGCGTGAGGAACAAGTGAGCACGACATCCGGTTCGGCGATGAGTGATACGTTTGCTCTGTTGAAAGATAACACCATTCTGTTGTTGTTCTTAGGGATATTCTTTGTGGTAGGAGTCGATGTGGCCACTAATTTTATCAGTTCGAAGTTGTTGATTTCACGTTTTGACTGGTCTAAAGAGGCGGCTTCCATCGCTCCACAGGTTTATTTCTTTAGTCGTACTGTAGGTGCTTTACTGGGTGCTTTCCTGATGACAAAGATTGCTGCGATGAACTACTTCAAAGTAAATATCCTGGCATGTATTGCTGTCGTGCTCATCCTTGCTTTTGTAGAAGTGGAAATAGTCAATCTGGTTTGCATCGGTGCCATCGGTTTCCTTGCATCCTGTATTTTCCCGATCATCTATTCAATGGCCGTGCAGGCTCGTCCGGAAAAAGCAAACCTGATTTCCGGATTAATGATTACCGCTGTAGCCGGTGGAGGAGCTGTGACTCCTGCTATCGGTCTGGCAACTGACAACATTGGAATTATCGGTGGCGTTTTTGTGATTCTTTTTTGTGTATTGTACCTTACCTATTGTGCTTTTGGTGTGAAGATAGCAAAGTAATATCTGTATGAAGAAACTCGTTTTAAGTATTTTTCTAGTTCCTCTTTTGGCTTGTTCTTCCACTCGTATGGACTTGTCTGAGGTAGATGATGCACTGGATTACTGTGCCTCGCAAACCAAACGGACATTGTCTGAACTGCGGGGTGATTCGACGCTGAATTATAGCCTTATGCCGCGTAATATCATGGACAGTCTGTCGCATTGGAGCCTGCGTAAAGCAACAAAAGAGGAGTGGACTGCTGGCTTTTGGCCGGGTATCTTGTGGTATAATTATGCCTATACGCAAGACCCGGAGATAAAAGCTGAGGCCGAAAAGTATACGGCATCACTCGGGTTTCTAGCAAACACACCGGCGTATGACCATGATCTTGGTTTTCTGGTCTTCTGTAGCTACGGAAACGGCTATCGGTTTACACAAAATCCGGCGTACAAAGAAATCATACTGAAGACAGCTGACTCACTTGCGACGCTCTTTGATCCGCGTGTGGGCACGATCTTGTCATGGCCCCGCGAGGTGAAGAATAGAAACTGGCCCCACAATACCATTATGGATAATATGATCAATCTGGAGATGCTCTTTTGGGCATCCAAGAATGGTGGACGTCACGCACTTTATGACATCGCTGTTTCGCATGCAGACAAAACGATGCAAAACCAATTCCGTCCCGATTTCACTTCCTATCATGTAGCTGTCTATGATACTCTGACCGGGAATCTTCTCAAAGCAGTGACTCATCAAGGCTATTCCGATCAATCCATGTGGGCAAGAGGACAATCATGGGCCATCTATGGATTTACCGTATGCTACAGGGAAACTAAAAACCCAAAGTATCTTCGTTTTGTGCAAAATGTGGCAGATGTATATGTGAAGAATCTGCCGGACGATGCGATCCCTTATTGGGATTTCAACGATCCAGCAATACCAAATGCTCCTCGTGATGCCTCTGCTGCTTGTATCACAGCCTCCGCTTTATTGGAGCTGTCCACCTTGACAGATAACCCAAAGAGAGGAAAAGAGTATAGGCATGCCGCTGAAAAGATGCTTGCCTCTTTGAGTTCGGATGCCTATCAAAGTGGAAAGAGTAAATCCTCCTTCTTGTTGCATTCGACCGGGCACTGGCCCAATCATTCAGAAATAGATGCATCTATTATCTATGCTGATTATTATTACATAGAGGCATTGTTTCGGTTGAAACAATTGGAAGAAGCTGAAGCGGCGAAGAAATAGAATGATGGAGTAATCGTGAAGTAATCGTCGACTAAAGAAGGACTATCGTACTATTCCTGTACGAATAAAATAACCGGCTTCCCTTTGAGGGAGCCGGTTGTTTTTATGGGTAGAAGGGGAAGAATCCTCCCACAGATGAGGCTTCTATTTTGATTTCTTTTTTGCTCGGTAATAGAGCGTCGAACAGTTATTGGGATGGAGATAGGTACGTATGACCCGTTTCACATCAGCATCTGTTATCGCACGATATTTTTCAATCTCAGAAAAGATGTCTTCTGCCTGACCGGTCATCTCAGCCCTTGCAATCGAAGAGGCATTGTTCAGATAGCTCATTCGGGAAAAGAGCGTATTCGATTCAAAGATGTTCTTGACCTTTTCCATCTCATGTTCGGGAATCGGTTCGTTCAACAACTTATTCAACTCCGCAGTGATTAATCGATCAGACTCCTCCAACGTTACTCCCGGGAGAGGTTTGCCGGTAAGGTAAAAGAGTCCGCAGTCAATATTGCCTGATATGTAGGCATCCACCTCGCTAAACGAGGGACTTCTCATAATCAGTTCCTGCTTCAAACGGGATGATTTGCCATTGGCAAGCAGGTCAGAGATCAGATCAAAGGTGTAATAGTCCGGATCAAAATAGTCGCAGATATGATACCCTTTCACCAAACAATCACTGGGCACATCTCTTTCCACTTCCAGAAACCGCGGTTCAGTTTGCAGAGGCTCCTTGGGCAGACTGCGAACCGGTACATTGCGACGTTCAATAGGACCAAACCATTTCTCAGCCAATCGCACTACCTCTTCAAATTCGACGTTTCCCACTACCGAAAGAATCGCATTATTGGGTGCATACCATTTGAAAAAGAAATCCTTTACATCCTCTAACGTAGCATTTTCAATATGCGAAAGTTCCTTGCCTATTGCACTCCACTGATACGGATGGCTCTTGTAAGCGAGCGGACGGAACAACAGAGAGATATCCCCATAAGGTTCATTCAGGTTGTTTTCTTTAAACTCTTCACAGACCACTTGCTTTTGAACGTTCAATGATTCTTCCGAAAAAGCTAATTCCAACATCCTGTCCGATTCAAGCCAGAACCCCGTTTCAATATTCTGTGCAGGCACCGTCAGATAAAAGTTTGTAAAATCATTCGAGGTCCAGGCATTGTTATTTCCGCCGGCATTCTCCAAAGGTCCGTCGTAATCAGGTATATGGCATGACCCTCCAAACATCAGATGCTCGAAGAGATGGGCAAAACCAGTCTTTCTTGGATCCTCATCTTTCGCTCCAACCTGATACAGTATGTTTAAGGCAACCATTTGTGTACTGGTGTCTTTCGTGTGAAGGATACGAAGTCCGTTGGCAAGCGTGTGTTTTTGTATTGCAAACATAGATTACTTGAGGATTGATATTTTGATGATACGAATATCTTTCACCGGACGATCAAATTCACTTGTTTCGGCCTGTTGAATTTTATCCACAACATCAAGACCCTCCATGATTTCTCCAAACACAGTATAGTTTCCATCCAGATGCGGCGACCCACCTACCGAACAGTAAGCCTGTTTCTGCTCAGGAGTTATTTCAAACGGATATTTATCAAGTTCCTTCTCTGTCAGATTGATCAGAGAGTCTTGCAACGCTTTAATGGCTGTCGTATCGTTGGCGACACTCAGTTTCACAAACTGGTCTTTGTTTGCACGTACATATTGACCGAAAACCTCTTCGTGCTTTTGTTTCATACGGGTCATCACCAACACATCCAAAGTATAATCATTTTGCATTGTTCCTGAAACAATATAAAACTGTGATCCCGAGGAACTCTTTTTCGGATTGACATCGTCTCCTTGGCGGGCAGCGCAAAGAGCCCCTTTCTTATGAAAGTGGGTTGGAAAGACAATCTCAGCCGGTATCGTATAGCCGGGACCGCCATCACCTAAGCGCGCTCCTTCTTTGGCATCCTTACTTTGAGGATCACCGGTCTGTATCATGAAATCCTTGATGACACGATGAAACAACTGTCCGTCGTAATACCCTTTCTTGACCAGTTTGATGATATTATCACGATGGAGAGGAGTGTCGTCATAGAGCATTGCTTTCATGTTTCCAAGATCCGTTTCAATCAGCAACTTCGTATTTTCGTTCGAACCGCTCTCTTGTTTACCCTGACATGAGGGTAGCGACAAGGAGATAGCAGCCAAACAAGCAAATAAAATCTGTCTCATACTTCTTTTCTGTTTAATTTCTGCAAAAGTAATAAATCCGTCCCGATTAACTGCATCTATTGATTGGGAAATGTTTTTTGCGAATGGATGCTTACTATCCATTTTTTTTGTAATTTTGCCGCACTTTCAGTTATTAATAACATAGATAAATCTAGAAACGTATGAAACCTACATTATTTGTATTAGCAGCCGGAATGGGTAGTCGCTACGGTGGCTTGAAACAATTAGACGGATTGGGCCCAAATGGAGAAACAATCATGGACTATTCCATTTACGATGCGATCCGTGGAGGATTTGGTAAAGTCGTATTTGTAATCCGTCATACCTTTGAAGCAGACTTCCGTGAGAAGATTCTCTCCAAATATGAGTCAAAGATTCCGGTAGAATTAGTCTTCCAAGAATTGGAGTATTTGCCCAAAGGATTTACATTAAATCCAGAACGCACCAAGCCTTTTGGTACCAATCATGCTTTGCTTATGGGCAAAGAAGTGATCAACGAACCTTTTGCAGTGATCAATGCCGACGACTTCTACGGAAAAGAGAGCTATGCCATTCTTGCAGATGCGTTGACAAAGATGGATGGTAAGACCAATGAATATTGCATGGTAGGCTATCGTTTGGGTAATACACTCTCTGAAAGCGGAAGTGTAGCGCGTGGCGTTTGTCAGAAAGATGCCAAGGAAAACCTTACTACCGTTGTGGAACGTACTAAGATCGAACGTAAAGAAGATGGTTTAGTGAAATTTGAAGAAAATGGCGAATGGACTGCTGTTGATGAGAATTCTCCTGTCTCAATGAATATGTGGGGCTTTACTCCGGACTATTTCCAACACTCAGAAAAAGCGTTTATTGAATTCTTGAAAGAGAATGAAAACAATATCAAGGCTGAGTTCTTTATCCCGTTGGTTGTCAATAACCTGATCGTTGATGGTACAGCTACCTGTAAAGTGCTGGATACACCCTCTAAATGGTTTGGCGTAACGTATGCAGATGACCGCCAGTCTGTCGTTGATAAAATTCAGGATTTGATCAACAAAGGAGAATATCCTTCCAAGTTGTTTTAATCTGAGTCGATATAAAAGGAAAAGCCCTCTTGTCTTTTTTGACAAGAGGGCTTTTCTATCTGTATGATACGACATTGCCTTTTTGCACATTTTGAGAAATACATCTTGTACTATACATAATTTTTCCGTACGTTTGTCGTTTGAAATATCAAACTTTAAAGCAATTATCCTATTATGAATAAGATTTTTCGTTCTCTCGTAGTTGTATTTTGCATCTTCATTTCCTCGGTAAAGATGTTTGCTCAGCCGGTCACTGATCCGAATACATTGGACCTGTTTTCGCAAATCAACAATGCCAGTGTTCAGGTCGTTGATCTCTTGAAGCAGCGTGCCAATACACCCCGTATGATGGAGTTGATCCCCAAACTCTCTCCCTTTGCACTCTATCATCTGGATTCAGTCGATGTAATTGAGTCGCATAAAGATACGATATTCATGAACGTATATACCCAGAATGCCGATTATAAAGGATCGAATGGCTTTTGTGTCGTCTATGAGAATGGTAAGTTGAAAACAATTATGATTAATCCACAGGTGGTTGATAATGATCCTAACTGGGCCAAGCAAACTGATCGTGCCCGATTTGAGTACTCGATTACCTCCAGATCTTTGAAGATGAATGTTCCGGTGGATAACCGCGAACGGAATGCGATCCGATATATTCTCAAAAAGCAATACGTAAAGTCACCAAAGCCCAAAGAATCCCCTTCTGTGGTCGAGAAAGAGGTGCCGTTTATGTTGAAAAATAAGTAGAATCAATGAAAAGGAAAGATCTTCTTTATTTCGTTTTTTTGTTCCTTTGTTGTGGATTAGCCTCTTGCTCAGTCCAAAAGAAAGGAGTGAGAACCAACAAACTGAATACCTCTTCTTTGGAGGTGTTGAATACGATCTATAAGGTAAACACCCATTGGCAACTTACTAATCCCAAGCATGGAAGTGCTTTTTGGGACAATGCCGCGTATCATACCGGTAATATGGAGGTTTATTCCCTCACAAAGAATGAAACCTACCGACGTTACTCCGAGGCTTGGGCTGAACGTAATCAATGGATGGGTGCAAAGTCCACCGATAAGTCTAAATGGAAATACAGCTATGGCGAATCAGACGATTTCGTGTTGTTTGGAGATCAGCAGATCTGTTTTCAGACCTATGCTGATCTGTATCAGTTAGCTCCCGATCCGAAAAAGATCGCCCGTGCCATTGAGGTGATGGAATATCAGATGTCAACCCCAAAGAACGATTACTGGTGGTGGGTAGATGGCCTTTATATGGTGATGCCTGTCATGACCAAGCTCTATAAAGTGACCGGCAATCCACTTTACCTCGATAAGTTGTATGAATATTTCTCCTATTCCAGAAAACTGATGTGTGACGAAGAGACCGGTCTCTTTTTCAGAGATGCGAAGTATATTTATCCGGCTCACAAATCAGCCAATGGTATGAAGGACTTCTGGGCACGAGGCGACGGATGGTTGTTTGCGGGACTTGCGAAGATCTTGCAAGATCTGCCCAAAGAGTACGCGCACCGTGGAGAGTTTGTCGCTCTCTATCAGAAGATGGCCGCCACGCTCGCCGACTGCCAGCAGCCCGAAGGGTATTGGACAAGGAGTATAATGGACCCGGCACATGCCCCAGGTCCGGAAACCAGTGGCACCGCCTTCTTTATCTACGGCTATATGTGGGGCATCAATAACGGTTTTTTTGAAGAGGACCTGTATCTGCCGGTGGTCAAGAAAGGGTGGGACTACCTCTCCAAAACAGCACTCCAGTCCGATGGAAAAGTAGGATATGTACAACCCATCGGTGAAAAAGCCATTCCCGGTCAGGTAGTCAATGCCTCTTCCACCTCCAATTTTGGCGTTGGAGCCTTTCTGTTAGCCTCCTGCGAAATATATCGCTATCTGAATAAGTAAGAGCCTCTCGCATACGATAGATTGACGCTATCAACTTTATGAACTTACACAGAAACAGGAGAGCTATTCGTACGATAACTGCCAAGTGAGGAGATTGTGGTTCAAGCCCGCAATGACGAACAGAGGTGACTTTTTGACAACCAAAAAACGGTCCAATATCCTTGAATAGTTTTCCCATAGTTTTGCCCAAAACTATGGGAAAACTTTTTACTTTTAACCGTATATCTTTCCGGAGTTTTCCGTTTATTTTTTCGGAAAAGGGGAGAAGAACAAAAGGACATGCTTGCTCCGAATGAGTTCTCACCTACGGTTTATCAAATGAAAAAAGGCTCCGGATGGAGCCTTTTTCGTATGGATGAAGATGATCTACAAAGAGAGATCAGAACTTGCTGTAAATAAGATTTAATCGTAAAGGCCTGTTTGCGCAAGTCGATTTCTTCAAACGAACCGCGGCGGGAGTAAACATCGGTTTCACATTCGTAGCCAGTGAAGCCGAACTGTTGAAGTTGACCGTTACAGGCACCAAATACATCTCCTGCACATCCTTATCCGAATTGCTCAACAGTTTAGCGATATTCTTAAATGTGTAGGTCTGGTTTGCACTTGAGTAGGTTGCTACGTAAGAGCTTTCGCTATCATACAACTGTTCGTTTTCAAAGAAAGGAATCAATTCGCTTTCCTTTAACAGCAGGAGCTTATAAGGTGGAACGTAACTCATGTATTTTTCGGATGAAGGATTATCAGCCGTAAGCGTCAGTTCGACGGTGTTAAGTTCGTTGTTGCCGGTTGAATCTCTTATTGCTTTGATAGGAATAGCGACCTTTGTGATTGCACCAATCGGCGATTTGATCAATGTAACAGAATCGGCGGCGCTATATTTCTCTTTTAGATTCGTGTGTTTCACTCTGTTGTTCAAAACCACCTCTTTGCTTGTGGCAAATGTGGCGGCACGCATGACCATCGAGTCGCTTGTACTACTGTAAGGTTGGGTGTAGCAGAACTGCATGTAGATGTCATCGATGAATAAGATCGTTCCATCTCCAAAGTTTGTCGTCACATATAGGCCTTTAAAGAAGTTTGTAAAAGCCTCAGTAGAAGCAAAGTTTGCCGCATTGTAGTTGTTGAAAAAGCGATTGATCAGTTTGTTGTCCAGACGTATTGAGATGTAGGGACCGTCATAATTTGTTGTCGATTTAAGAGAGTCAGAAACCAAGATGTCAGCCGCAACAACCGTCTTTTGTCCCAAGAGGTTTTTCATGTCGCAAAAGTCTGCCACATTGGTATTGGTATAATAGTTTTTCTTCTGATTGCTCTGTTTGTTGTTTAGCTCATAGACAGTCACATTCATCGGGGCCAGTGAATCACCAAAGAAACCTTTGTAGTATAATTTGAGGATGACAGAATCGATTGTTTTGATATCTGATGACCAGGCAAAACCTTTGGTACAATTGACTTGCGCCATAAAATCAGCTTTCGTAGTTCCTAACTCCGGAGTCGTATACTGACCAAGAAACGCCGTGTCCGTCTTGATAAACATAGAATCGAGAAAGACTGTTTGCGAGGAGATGTCAAATACGTGCGATTTTACATCAATCTGATCTCCGGTTGGTTGAAGTGTAAATCCGATTTCGTTTTCATCGTCATTACAACTAAAAGCAACAAAGGCAATAATGCCCGCCAATACATATCTTAATTTCATTGAGTTTGTTTTTAGATTCCGGTCGGTTCGTTATCCCATACATTGTCATAAAACTCATTGAACGCGTCAATATTGTTTTCGAAAGGCGAATATTTAAGCACAGGTTTGTTTTTGCTCTGCGCATACTGGATAATAGAATTATTGACTTTTTTACTTGATTGGATAATACCATCCGAGAAGTCTACAGCCAGTTTGGAAAGGGTAGCATGAGAGATCTCTTCTTTTATCGATTCAAGGTGCTCTTCTGAAATACCGTTTAAGAGCAGTTTCTTTCTGAAGTTATCGTTTAATGGACTCGTAAACTCATCGTTATACAGAGAATATACTATCTTTGAATTCCGAAAGCAAGGATCTTCTGCATAGGCTTTTTTGATATAAAGAGGAGTGAGTGCGGTCATCCATCCTTGGCAGTGGATGATATCCGGTACCCATTTCAGCTTTTTGACCGTTTCCAGTACGCCCCGAACATAAAAAATGGAACGTTCGTCATTATCCGGATATTCGATATGATTATCATCCATCACCGTGTTTTTCCGTTGGAAGTAATCTTCATTATCAATAAAGTAAACCTGCATTCGGGCAGACTGAATAGATGCGACCTTAATGATCAGCGGGTGGTCGGTATCATCAATGATCAAGTTCATACCCGAAAGGCGAATGACCTCATGAAGTTGATTCCTGCGTTCATTAATACTCCCAAACTTTGGCATAAAGGTTCTGATCTCTTTCCCCTTTTCTTGAATAGCCTGTGGCAAACATCTGCAGGTAGTCGATAGTTCCGTTTCCGGAAGATATGGTGTGATTTCTTGGGAAATGTACAATACTCTTGTGGCACTCATTTTATTGGATCCTTTCTAGTTACTAATTGTAGGCAAAGATATAAAATATTATAATCATTGTTGCCCTTTTTCTTGCGATTAACAAATCTTTGATAGTAAGTATCGGCTATTTTAGGGCTTCTTTTGTAAGAAAAGGGCTGTTTTTTCTGTTTTCTCTTTCACATTCAGCAAAAAAACTGTTGCTTTGCATTCTTTTTTGAAAATGATACTACATATGAAGAAAATTACTACCATCCCTGAACTGAAGAAAGTACTTCAGGAAAGTCGCGAAAAGGGTTTTTCAGTCGGACTTGTACCCACGATGGGGGCTTTGCATTCAGGTCATATCTCTTTGGTAAACAAGAGTGTAACAGAAAATGATGTTACTGTGGTCAGTGTGTTTGTCAATCCCACGCAGTTTAATGATAAAAATGATCTGGAAAGATATCCGCGCACCTTGGAAGCCGACATGGCTTTGCTCGAACAGGCGGGATGTACGATTGTCTTTGCTCCCGGTGTAGAGGAGATGTATCCCGAACCGGATACCCGTACCTTCTCCTTTGCGCCTCTGGATCAGGTGATGGAGGGACCGGCACGACCCGGACATTTCAATGGAGTGGCTCAGATTGTGAGCAAACTGTTTTTTGCTGTTGAACCCGACCGTGCTTACTTCGGACAAAAAGATTTTCAACAGGTGGCTATCATCAGACTGATGACCAAACAGCTGAATCTGCCTATCGAGATCGTCTCGTGCCCGATCATGCGCGAAGAGAGTGGCCTTGCACTCAGTAGCAGAAATATGCTTCTTTCGGATGAAGAACGAAAAAAAGCGACCAAGATTTCTCAGGCATTGTTTAAAAGCACTACCTTTGTACCTGCTAAGAGTGTGGAAGAAATCAAGGCGTTCGTCACAGAAAGCTTGTCTTCTGATCCGATTTTCCGGATGGAGTACTTCGAAATTGTAGATGGCGATACCTTGCAATCGGTGAAGAGCTGGGATGATGCCTCTTATGTAGTGGGTTGTATCACAATATATTGTGGCAAAATACGCCTGATTGATAATGTCGTTTATAAGAAATAGTCGTTCAAGATTTTTTATTATGTTTATTCAAGTACTTAAATCCAAGATTCACAGAGCAACCGTAACGGAGGCTAACCTTAATTATGTAGGGAGCATTACGATTGATGAGGATCTGATGGATGCTGCCAATCTGATTGCAAATGAAAAGGTTCATATCGTTAATAACAACAATGGTGAACGCTTTGAAACCTATATTATTAAAGGAGAAAGAGGCTCCGGTACTGTCTGTTTGAATGGTGCAGCAGCTCGCAAAGTGCAACCTGGTGACGTCGTTATTATTATGTCGTACGCTTTTATGGACTTTGAAGAGGCAAAAGATTTCAAGCCGACGATTGTTCATCCGGATACCGCAACCAATAAGATTGTATGATAGAAAAGAGTCTCACTTGGGAGACTCTTTTCCTTTTCTATACAGCGGCTTTTCGTTAATCTCTGTTTCTTTTCGCTATTGTGTAAACTCTTTTGGTACATTTGCGTCTCGAGTTCATAATAAAGATAATTGGTTAAGAAAAATGCGTCGAATAGTTTGGGGAGTGCTCTTTAGTTTGTTTTCGCTTTCAATCCATGCTCAATTAAATACCGACAGGGTGCTTTCCATTGGTCGTAATGCACTCTATTTTGAGGATTACGTCCTTTCTATTCAGTATTTTAATCAGGTCATTCAATCCAAACCATACCTGTATGAGCCCTACTACTTTCGAGGGATAGCCAAGGTCTTGCTTGAGGATTTTAAAGGAGCTGAAGAGGATTGCACATTGGCGTTGGATCGAAATCCTTTTGTGGTAGGAGTATATTCTTGTCGCGGGTATGCCCGGCAGCAATTGGGCGACTTCGCAGGTGCGATTGCCGACTATTCAAAAGGGTTGGAATATGATCCCGTCAATAATCAGTTGTGGATGAATAGGGGCATTGCCTATGCTCAAAACAAAGAGTATGAGAAGGCCGAAAGTGAGTTCTCTCATCTGATATCCCGACAACCCAATTATCTGCCGGCTTATCTGAATCGAAGTGCGATGAACTTGGAAAAGAAGGATACGGTAAAAGCGTTGCAGGATATTGACACTGTACTGAAGATGGATAAGAATTCGTCGCGTGCTTATGGGATGCGTGCCTTGATTTTGTCCAAAAGAGAAGAGTTTGCTTCTGCGCTGCTGGGCTTAAATGA
>JAQUZH010000063.1 GCA_028691445.1 Bacteroidales bacterium
TGCGATAGTTCATCTTCCCGGCGATTCGTTCCTTTGCCGAGAGGTGTATCTCGGTGGCACCGGTCTCTTCAATGATGCGCCGGATATTGACTGCGTTTACTCCACTTCCGGGAAGGATCGTCAGACGATCGCCTGCTAGGGCTACCAACTGTTTGAGAAGAGGAATCCCTGCTTCGGCTTTCTGCTGTTGTCCGGAGGTGAGGATACGGTCAACCCCTAGTTCGATGCAGGTTTCCAAGGCTGCCACGGGATCTTGTACACTATCAAAAGCACGGTGGATCGTGACGGACATGGGGCGAGCGAGTGTAATCAGTGCGGCGGTGCGTGGCATATCAATGGCTCCGTCTGCGGTGAGAAGTCCGATGACCACACCGTCTGCTCCAAGCTCTTTGGCCGTACGAATGTCTTCTTTCATACAGGCAAACTCATCGTTGTTGTAAAGGAAATCGCCACGTCGCGGACGGATAAGTATGTGCAGACGGATGTGCAACGCTTGACGAACCGTGCGAATGAGTCCGGCAGAGGGAGTGACCCCGCCTTCGGAGAGTGCGCTGCACAGTTCGATGCGGTCTGCTCCGGCTTCTTGCGCGATGCGTGCTGAGGCCAGGTTTTCCACACAGACTTCTACTTGGATTGGTTTCATTGTTTGACGGTTGTAGTGTCTGTTTGGCATGTAATCAGACCTTGTGTTACGAGTGTCCGGATAAATTCGGCAACCAGAAGAGGGTAGTCTGCTTTGTCTGCGAAGTGATCTGCCAATGAATCACTGATCTCGCCTACCGTACGACGGCCGTCAATCAGTTGCCATACGGCACTGCCATTGGCATCGAGACGGATATACAGATCTTTGGATTTGGAGGCAGGGGTAAGCATCCGTTGCAGGAAGCGATTCCGAAACCGGGGATAGGAGATCACAATCAGATCTCCTTCCCGGTTGGTGGTAAACTCCTCTTTGATGCAGGGAATGCAATCAAAGAGATTGAGAGGTTCTTTTTTCCGACTCACGTTATTTCACTGAATTGGCGTTTCGGGCAGGGATGCTAACCATGAAGTAAGCCAGTATGGCGATAATTACCAGTCCGACCCAGTACGATGGTGCGGTAAGTCCCAGCATCTCTGCAAAGAAGATATTAAACATCGCAAAGATGGCAACGACCAATCCCATGAGCGCTTCACCGGCAATCAGTCCGGAAGCCAGCAAGACTCCTGTGTTTTCAACAGAGGCAAGCTGCTTTTCGTTGTATCTGCGTTGCGCGACATACATATCGAGCACACCTTTGATCAGACCACCTACAAAGATGGCAAACACGGTATTGAATGGAAGGTACATACCTACAAAGATCAACATCGGACTCTTGATGCCCATCAGGATGAAGGATACACCCATGATCATACCTGCGATGATCAACGCCCAAGCCATCTCTCCGCCGATGATTCCTTTGGATAACGTAGCCATCAGTCCGGCTTGCGGAGCAGAGAGGTTCTGACTGCCAAAGCCACCGACATAACCAAGCTGATTGCCCATGTTGATGTCACCTTGGTTGAGAATAATCAGCACACCAAACATTACAAAGCCGGAGATAACTACTCCGATGATGTCGCCGACCTGCATCTTCCAGGGTGTACCTCCGAGGATATGTCCGGCTTTCAGATCCTGAAACATTTCACCACCCACAGCAGCAGCCACACAAACGATGGCAGCAATACCAAGTACCGCAGCTACACCACCATGCGTACTGTCTACGCCACAAGCCACAAGGATCAACGCGGTAACAACTAATGCCGTAAGCGTAAGTCCGCTGATCGGGTTGTTGCTGGATCCAATGATACCTACCAGATAACCGGATACTGCCGCAAAGAAGAAGGCAAGCACGATCATCAACGAGGAGGCAACGATGGCCACCAGGATGCTGGTGCTGAAGATGAAATAGGTGATAAAGAAAGTGAGAAGTGCTGAGAAGCAGATACCGATCAGTATCCAGGAAGACTTGAGGTCTTTCTCTGTACGTTCGGTTTCAACACCCGTGCCCTGAGTAGCACGTTTCAGGTCTTTCACCGAACGGGCCAGTCCGGCACCCAGGCTGCCGCGCATGCGGTAGAGGGTAAAGGAGGCAGCTACCAACATACCACCGATGGCGATGATACGTACGATCTGTTTCCAAACTACGTTGGCTGCGTTCATCCAGGCTCCTGCCGACTCGACGTCGCCGTTATTGATGTCGCCCACAAAGCTGGAGCCAAGCATCGAGAGTAACATCGGAACCATCAGACCCCAAGCCAGCACCGAACCGCTAAAGTTGAGTGCGGAAAGGCGCGGTCCAATGATATAGCCTACACCAAGGTATGCCGGACTGATAGAAGGTCCTCCTGCAAGGAATCCGCCGTCTATTGAGTGGCCGTTGGCAAACTTAGCGATGCCTGATTTGAAAAAGGTGGTGAAGTCTGTGGCAAACAACCGAAGGTCGCCGGCAATCTTAATACCTGCACCTACGATCATGGCTGAGAAGAGAAATTTGGAACCGCTTCCACCGCTGCGTCCGGACTTGTGAATTTCTGCGGCAGCCACACTTTCCGGGAAAGGAAGTTCTTTATCTTCTACCATCACACGGCGAAGAAGTGCCACGAAGAGCACACCAAGGATACCTCCTGTGATGAGAATCAGAGAGGCTGTAAAGTAACTATCTACAGAGTTGAAGGTTTTTTCGTCCCATACGCCGGCAATAAAGAAAGCCGGAAGAGTAAAGATCGCACCTGCTGCAACCGATTCGCCGATCGATCCAACGGTACGCGTGATATTTTCTTCCAGGATGGTGCCTTTAAAGAAACGTAGTAATGCCATGCCAATGACGGCTGCGGGATAGGTTGCCGCGATGGTCATACCAGCCTTCAGTCCGAGGTAGGCATTCGCCGCACCCAGTACGACAGCGAGTATCAGACCAATAAGTACGGCACGAAGCGTAAATTCTTTCATGTTTGAGTCTGACGAGACAAATGGAGTAAAATGACGATTATCTGCCATGTTTTTCTAATTATTAAAGTGTATAAAAGTAGTTTTTCTTCAAATTGACGCAAAGATACGATTTTCTCTCTTAGTTTGACTCTAAATAGCACTTTCCTGCATAAAGATTTCCTTTAAAGCGGCTATCATCGAACTGTAATCAACTGTTTCATTGTCGCTTATGACCTGACTCAGGAAATGAGGCAATTCGTTGCGGTAAGTGGTGAGCATGTTTGCCTGGTTGTATTCGCGCGAGTAACGCACATTGGCCAGTCGGTCGCACAGTTTGACGAAAGTGGCATAGGGTGTTTCGCGAATACCTTTATAATAGGAGTTGTCGGCACGCTCTTCCCGTGTCTTGCCTCTGTTATTGGTTACTGCAAAAACCATGTCGCTAATCGGAGTGCCAAAGATCTTTTCAAGATCGCGATAGGTGATCCGACAATCTTCGATAGTGTCGTGAAGCCAAACCGCAGCAAGCACTTTATCCCGTTCGCTTTCAGGCAATAGTTCGCTAAATACATCTGCATAATGCGCTGCTATGGCGAGATGAACGCTGTAGGGTGCTCTGTCGTATTTGTGATGGGAGTCATGGTGTGCTTCGATTGCAAACTTAATAGCTTTGAGTAAGATAGTATCCATAAAATGTATTCAGTTACTGATTGTTGGGAAACAAAATTAAACTATTTTGACGAAAAGCACAATGAATCGGATAAAAAAGGAAGGAAAAATCAAGTAGAACAGATGAGATAAAATCCGTTGAAAATGTGTAATTTTGCCCCCGATTCATTAATAATAAATAGTCAACATACAATGGGAGGTTTTTTTGGAACTATATCGAAGACAGATTGCACCATGGATCTGTATTATGGAACGGATTACAATTCGCATCTTGGAACAAGCAGGGGTGGTCTTGCTGTGTTGTCGGAAAACGGTTTTGTACGTTCTATTCACAATCTTGAGAACTCATATTTCAGGAGTAAATTTGAATCTGAGTTAAAGCATTTCTCGGGCAATTCGGGCATCGGAGTCATTAGTGATACAGATTCTCAACCAATCATTGTCAACTCTCATCTTGGACGTTTTGCTATCGTTACGGTTGCCAAAGTAACCAACCTCAAGGATATTGAAGCTGAGTTGCTGGAAAAGAACCGCCATTTTTCCGAGTTTAGTTCGGGAATCACCAATCAGACGGAGTTGCTGGCTATGCTGATTACGGAAGGACAAGATTTTGTCGATGGGATCAACAATTTATATAACAAGGTAAAGGGCTCGTGCACGATGCTTTTGCTGACCGAAAAGGGAATCATTGTAGCACGCGACAAATTTGGTCGTTTACCCATTGTGATTGGAAAAAAAGAAGGAGCTTACGCCGTTTCAGGCGAAACAAGCTCCTTTCCTAATTTAGACTTCGAGCCTGATTATTACGTTGGACCCGGTGAGATCTTGTTGCTGACAGCCGACGGCTATCAACAGCTTCAGGCACCCGGCAAACGGATGCAGATATGTTCGTTTATGTGGGTTTACTACGGCTATCCGCCTTCCATGTATGAAAATGTGAATGTCGATGTTTTTCGCTATGAGAATGGTTTGTTGATGGCTTCGACTGACGATGTGAAAGCGGACTTTGTGTCCGGTATTCCGGATTCAGGAATTGGTTGTGCAATGGGTTATGCAGAAGGATTGAATATTCCCTATCGCCGCGCAATCGTTAAATATACGCCCACTTGGCCTCGTAGCTTTACACCAAGCGATCAGAAGATGCGTCAGTTGGTAGCCAAGATGAAACTTATTCCCAACCGCTCGGTGTTACAAGGAAAAAAAGTTGTCTTTTGTGACGATTCTATCGTGCGTGGCACTCAGTTGCGCGACAATGTAAATATCCTCTATGGCTATGGTGCGAAAGAGGTACACATGCGTATCAGTTGTCCACCGTTAGTTTTTGCTTGTCCCTTTATCAACTTCTCTGCATCGAAATCTGAAATGGAACTGATCTCCCGTCGTGCTATCAAGGAACTGGAAGGGGATAGTAATGTCAATACACAGGAATATATCACATACGGTTCGCCTTGCTATTGCAAGATGGTGGAACGTCTGCGTGAAAAGTTTGGACTCTCTTCTTTGAAGTTCAACTCGTTGGATAATATGATCAAGGCCATTGGTCTTCCCAAAGAGTCGGTTTGTACACACTGCTTTGATGGTTCAAGTTACCTGGAATAAAAAAGAATAAAAATAGATATGATGGATCTCGTTCAGCGTTTTTTAAAGTATGTATCTTATGACACACAGTCAGATACGGAAACAGGTTTGACGCCCAGTACTCCCGGACAGATTATTTTTGCCCGCGTATTGGAAGAGGAATTGAAAACGATAGGACTGGATGAGGTCCAATTGGATTCTAATGGTTATTTGACTGCCACATTACCGGCTAATTGCTCGAAGGATCTTCCGGTAATTGGCTTTATCGCACACATGGACACTAGTCCGGATATGTCCGGAAAAAAGGTACAACCGCGTATTGTGTCCGCCTATGACGGAAAGGATATCTTGCTGGATGAGAAAGAAGGTATCTATCTGCAGCCTTCACAGTTTCCCGAACTGCTTCATTACATCGGTCACGATCTGATTGTGACCAATGGAAGGACGTTGCTGGGTGCCGATGACAAGGCCGGTATCGCTGAAATCATTTCCGCCATGGTCTATCTGAAAGAACATCCGGAGATCAAACATGGCAAGGTGCGCATCTGCTTTACGCCCGATGAAGAGATTGGAAAAGGTGCTGACCTGTTTGACGTGAAGGCGTTTGGTGCAGACTGGGCCTATACCCTCGATGGGGGTGAGGTAGGCGAACTGGAGTATGAAAACTTCAACGCAGCGATTGCCAAGATCTCCTTTTACGGACTCAACGTACATCCCGGCCATGCCAAACATAAATTGATCAATTCTATTCGTCTGGCCAATCAGTTTATCACCATGATTCCCCGCTGGGAAACTCCGGAGCATACCGAAGGGTATGAAGGGTTTTACCACCTGACGGAAGTCAAAGGAACGGTGGAAGAGACCACTCTGACCTATCTGATTCGCGATCATGATCGTTTCCGCTTTGAGAGCCGCAAAAAAGAGATGGCACACATGGTACGTAAGATCAATGCCGAGTTTGGTCCGGAGACAGCCTCTCTGGTGGTTACGGATCAGTATTATAACATGAAAGAGAAAATAGAACCGGTGATGCATATCGTCGATCTCGCCTATAAGAGCATGGAAGAAGTAGGTGTGACACCCAAGATCGTGCCGGTACGTGGAGGCACAGATGGTGCGAGACTCTCGTATGAAGGTCTTCCTTGTCCGAATCTCTTTGCAGGAGGTGTTAATTTTCACGGGCGCTACGAGTTTATCCCTATCTCATCGATGGAGAAGGCGATGGCGGTCATTGTCAAGATTGCCGAAAAGGTCGCGGAATAAGTCGAGTCATTCGACTAAAACAAAGAAGGGCTTGTCTTTTGCGGACAGGCCCTTTTCTTTGTTTGGTGGCGAGTTGATGTTGCGTCGTCTACCGTCATTGCGTCGTCTACCGTCATTGCGCTCCCTGCCGTCATTGCGCTCCCTGCCGTCGTTACACCCCGTGCCGTCGTTGCGGGCTTGACCCGCCATCTCCTCATAGGTTGCAAACTGCTTGTGTTTTATTATTTGGTCGTCGCGGAGATCTGATCCGATGGGAAGGACTTCCGTATCCGTTGGGAAGAATGTCCGTATCCTTTCGGAAGAATGTCCTGACCTTCGTGATGACTCTCTTAGTTGAGTTTGATCTCTTGTCTTTGAGTTCCGATATGTCCGTTGAGGTCAGATCCTTCAATCTCCAGTCGCAGGTTTCCTTTCATGTAGGCACCGATCGGAAAGGTGACTTCCACCTCTCGCTCTCCGTTCGTCAACAAAGAGGGGTTCCAGTAAAAGAGCTGTTTCTGGTCATAGTCAATCTGATCAATCGGATCGGAAGGATAATACTTTGGCACATAAAAGGTTCTTGGCACCGAACCACCATTGAGTTTGGTGAAGTAAGTGCCCATCTCTGGTTTATTTTCGCGCGGACCTTTGCCTGCCTTGGTGGTAATCACAACGATGGCCGCTATCGGACGATAATCGCTGTCAAGAGCTGTTATGACCGGCTTCAAGCCCGAATCATCGGGCAATTGCGATTTTTTATCATAGTTGGCGAGATTGTCTCTTGATGTCAGCACCTCGATGCCCCTGATCTCCTTACCGGCTATATTCTGCAACACGCCGTCAATGCGGCTTGTCTTCCCATATTCACTATCTTCCGCATTGCTGCTGCTTACGGCTTCCACTTCTGATGCTTCGGAAGGGGTAAACTCAGCTGCGCCTGCAGAGGCTGAGGTGATACTGTTGTCGGGGTTGATTACCTCGGCATCTACTTGAAAATAGACCGGCTTTCCGTCGATGTTATAATAATCATATTGCTTGAATAACAGATTGCCGTCTTCGCCTCGCGGTGAACTGTTGTCTTTCTTGAATCCGGGTATTTCTGCTTTGAGCACATCGATCACATTGGAATAGGCATCATACCGGCCTATCTCTACGGAGTCCATCACAAAATCGCCCACACCACTGCCGCTTCGGTTGTATGAGTTCTTTATCTTCCTTGTTTCGGTCACCGTAATTCCTTCCAGCAGATGCATGCCTTGACTTTTGCGCAGACTGTCGAGATAAGAGTTGTCTTCTTCCTTCGCAGCTTTGTAGGTTTGCAAAAGAGAGTCTGCCGCAGTTGCTTCATATAGAAAATCTCTCGTGGCGAGAATGGGGAATGAAGGTTTACTGAAGATGGTGTCCAGTTTGATACCCAGACCAATGAGCTTTTTGCTTTTCTCCTTTTCAATCTTCACGCGCACCATCGACGTCTCTCTGACATCCAAATTGGTAAAAGCAAACCGTCCCTCTTTGTTTGTCTTGCATTCATCTGCGAGGGTCTTTCCGCCCTGCACAAACAAAGAGATTTTTCTATCCTCCACCGGTTTGTTTAGTAGATTGACGACCTGACCGGAGATCGAGAAGGAAGTATCGGGAGCGTACTGGAAACTCCGCCGCGTTGCTTCATCCCAATCATAACCTCTCCATCCGTGTGTGAGCATCACTAGGTCCAGTTGCTTGCTGATATTGTCGTAGGGTTGGTTGAAGTAGTATCCCGGCTCTTCGATGAACCCTTTTAGTTCGGAGGAGAGAAACATCTCCGAACACAAAGTCTTCTGGATAGAGTCCACCGGTACCAGATTCTTATTGGTTACACTCATCGCAAAAGAGGCCGGGATATTCGCCCCGTTCAGCTGCGGACGAATCTTGAGGGTCATCTTCTGCACGGTGTCCGATAGGATTTCCCAGTGAGCCTTCACATCAAAATACAGTTTGTCTTCTTTGTTGATATAGACCAGTCGTTCGCAAAGAGGTTCGCCGTTCGTGGTAAACAACGTCAGACGATTGACTCCTGTCTCCATCTTGCTCTTGGGAATCCGAACGAGGACGCGCGGCTTGTTAATCTGCAAACTAAAAGCCTCTTTGCTCAGTACTCCGCGAGATTCCGTCAGGAGCATAAACTGTGTGTTGTTTTGTACAATCCCCGGCGTGGCATTGACGGCAATTGTCAAGGTGTCGGCAGAGGGTGCGGAGAGCACCATCAATCCAACCCCTTCCTGTTCGCCGAGCGGGAGCGTGATCTTCTGGTCGTTAAACAGGCGGGCGGTATATTGTTTGCCACTGTCTGGCACCAGCAAGAACGAACCCATTCCTTTGTGCTCCGAGGCAAAAGTAGTGACTTCATTCCCCTCCTGATCTATAATCGTACCTTCCACAGCCACACTTCTTCCATCCGGATACAACGCTTTAAAAGCAATCCGGTTAGCCACTCTCTCGATGAGTTTACCTCCTTCCGGCAAGAACTGCAGATCGAGTTCCAGTTCCCTGTTGGCCCTCTTTTGGGCTTGCAGTTGCTTCTTTTCCTCCTCCTTTTTCAGTCGAGCCTGGTACTGTTTCTGTGTGAGAAACACCTCTCGGTTTGATTCATTTGTTACCGCGACAAAGTTCTTTTGCTCTTCTTCTTTCCTTTTCTCTCCCCAGATAGGGATTGTCTTTTCAAAACAGAGCGAGTCGCCAAAGTTCTTTTGCCAGCGGGTATAGGCGCGGATTCGATAGAGACCCTTATCCTGTATCGCCTTGGTCAGGATAAACTGTCCGTTGGCACCTCCACCGTTGAGCGTATATTGCGCACTCTGCGTGATGTTGTTCTCCTCATTGATCAGATCGACATAGACGAGCCGGCTCTTCTCGGTAGGGAAGAGGGTGCCAGCCTGCATGACCCATACTTTGTACCAGATGGTATCATGGAGATTATAGACAGGACGGTCGGTTTGGATGTATATCTTTTCAGGATAGTTCTCCTGCATGAGCTGTTTCAATCCGTTGATGCGATCGCTGAGTGTGACCGTTGCTTTGTTTGCTACCGGAGTCTTGTCAGGAGATACCGTGTCGGCACGCAGGGTGTAGAGAGACAGCGTTGCGGGAATGAGTGCAAGAAAGAGTCCGAGGGTACGATGTGTTGTCATAGTGCTTGTTTTTCAGTCCACAAAAGTAATAAAAGAAAGGTGTTGTACATAACATACAACACCTTTCTTTTAAATATATTACAGACAAGATCAGAGTCCCATCTTTTTAGCGATCTTCTTAGGAATAGCATCCTTATGAATCATGAAGTTCAGCGTTTTATATTTGAAGAAGTTTTGTGATACATACCATATACCTTTGTATGGACCAGCTTCACCCCATGAGTTCTTCACCATATAATACTTCGTGCCGTTCTGATCTTTGGCGATACCGTAGATATGCATGCCATGATCATCTGTAGTCTGGTAGTTGTCAAACGCTTCCTGACGCATCTCCGGAGTGATAACCATTTCAGGAACCGGGTTCTTCAATTCGTTAGCCTGTTTGTCGCGATCGGTCTGAGAGAGGTTCAACCACTTTGCCTGATCGCTTCCAGGACCTTCCTTTGCTTGTGCATCGGGCACCATGGCGATACCGGTTTTGAAATACTTCTCGCTTACATCAGAACCCCATGCAATAGTATAACCATCCATTACGGCAGCTTCTGCAATTTCGCAAAACTCGTCCAGCGGTACATTATATGACTCAGCATGCAACCAGTTGTCTGGCACCTCAATGATGAACTTGCTCCAATACGGATGGTGAGAGAACGAAGTGATAGATACATAATCATCCATGTTCAGACCCAATGATTTAGCATAACTCTGAGGCGTATACTCTTTTCCTTCATAGGTAAACTTCTCCGGAATATTTCCCAGGTAAGCATCCAGAATTCCTTTGTAACCTCTCATCCAGGCAGTAGAGAGTTTGGTGCCGTTTTTCTTCTCGATCACGACATCACCATACGCTTTCAGCAGCGAAGAAAGTTCGCTGTGTTTGTTTGTTTCCTCTCCATAGTTCAATCCTTTGTAGATCGTGTCGGGTACGATGCCATATTTCTTAATTACGTAGGGGATATCGCAGAAAGCTCCGCCTTCGCCAAAAGTAGCATCACCGTGATATCTGACATAGTTTAGCATCTTGTCCATATAGGTATGATAGACAACATACATCTCTGAAAGATTCATTTCAGGTTTGCCTTTACGCATCAGCTCTGATTCCAGAAAGCTGAGTCCGGAGTAGCACCAGCATGTACCGGAGCTTTGTTGATTCTTAACTGGAGTGATTTTACTCTCTTTTGTGGTGGTAAACTCAAAACCACCCTCCTTCTTAGCATCTCCCTGTGCATTTGCCCAAAAAGAACAAATGATCATCGGAAGAATGAGTAACATTGTTTTTTTCATGTACTATTCTTATTATTGTTTGCTGCAAAGATAAAACAAAATCATTAATTTTGCACCGATGAAAATGAAATATGTCTGAACTTCCTTCATTAGTAGCTGACCTGTCTATCATACTGATAGCTGCAGGACTAACAACTATTTTATTTAAATGGTTGCGACAACCCCTTGTATTGGGTTATATTGTTGCCGGATTTATCGTTGGTCCTCATTGTTCTCTCTTTCCCTCTGTGGTTGATAATGCCAATATTCAGACGTGGGCCGACATTGGCGTCATTTTCCTTCTCTTTGCGCTTGGACTCGATTTTAGCTTTAAGAAGCTGATCAATGTCGGAGGCACCGCCCTTATCACAGCATGTACGATCCTGGTCGGCATGTCGTTTATTGGCTATTGGGCGGGCATACTGATGGGATGGAGTCACATGAACTGCCTCTTTCTGGGCGGTATGATCTCCATGTCTTCCACGATGATCATCATCAAGACTTTCGACGATCTTCAGCTCAATAATAAGCAGTTTGCCAAACTGGTCTTTGGCGTGCTCGTTGTCGAAGATCTTTTTGCTGTCGTCATGATGGTGCTCCTCTCCACACTGGCCATCAAACATACCTTTGAGGGGATGCAGTTTGCCGGGTTTATCGTCAAACTTCTCTTCTTCCTGCTGCTGTGGTTTTTAGTGGGCATCTATCTGATCCCAAGTTTTCTGAAGAAGACCCGTCGTTTTCTCAACGAAGAGATGCTACTGATTGTCTCTCTGGCTTTGTGTCTGCTGATGGTTTTATTGGCTACCAAAGCCGGCTTCTCTGCGCCTCTCGGGGCCTTTGTTATGGGTTCAATCCTTGCGGAGACTTTGGAAACGGAGCGAATCACCCAGGTAGTCAAACCGGTGAAAGACCTCTTCGGAGCTATCTTCTTTGTCTCTGTCGGCGGCATGATCGATCCACTGATGCTGGGTCAATATATCGGTCCCATCCTTATACTGACCCTTGTGGTTATCTTCGGTCAGGTCCTTTCAGCCACTACCGGCGTGTTGCTTTCTGGTCAGCCGTTGAAGACTGCAGTGCAGTCCGGTTTCTGCTTTTCGCAGATCGGAGAGTTTGCCTTTATCATTGCCGGACTCGGACTCTCGCTGCGTGTCACCAGCGACTTTCTCTATCCGATAGTGGTAGCCGTATCGGTCGTCACCACCTTTTTCTCACCTTATATTATTAAGCTATCCAATCCGACCTATAGACTGCTGGAGCGCAAACTACCCCGCCGCTGGATCCGTTTCCTAGACCGTTACTCGTTGGGCTCTAGTTCGGTCAACCGCGACAACGTCTGGAAAAGTCTGCTCAAGCAACTTGCCCGCATTGTCGTCATCTATTCGGTCATCATTGTGGCAATCATCATTCTTTCCTTCTCCTATCTGGTGCCCCGGATCACGGCAGAGCTTCCCGGACTTCCCGGAAAGATCCTCTCCGCGCTTCTGGTATTGCTCCTTATTTCCCCTTTCCTGCGTGCCATGATGATGAAGAAGAATCACTCCGATGAGATGCAGTACCTCTGGAGAGACCGTCGGTTCAACCGCGGACCGCTGATCTTTGTGATCCTCCTTCGCGTTGTCTTTTCCATCGCGTTTATCGCTATCGTGCTTACTCGTTTGTTTGAGGTTTCCTTTTTCATTATTCTGCTTACATTGGGTATTGTCATGTTTATTATCATGTCCAGACGACTGAAAAAACAATCGATACTCATCGAGCGACATTTCAAGAAGAACCTGAACGAACGTCAGGAATTTATCAGTCGGAAGATCCCTTATAAAGAGCACTTTGTCAATCACCTTCTTTCCCGCGATCTGCATCTCACCGATTATGTCGTCCGGCAAAACTCACCAAGTGTCGGTCATACGCTCGGTGAACTGAAATTCCGTCAGAAATGCGGTGTCAATGTGATTTCCATCACCCGGGGTGAACGTCACATCAATATTCCCGGGGGTGATGTCTGTATCTATCCGATGGATAAGATCACAGTGCTCGGCACCGATGACCAGCTCACTACGTTCATGCGTTTCATCGCTGAAAGAAACCGGAAAGTGGAGGAGGAGAAGGTCGACAATTATGAAGTGACTCTTGACAAGATTGTACTTGAATCAGGCTCTCCGTTTATCGGCAAGAGCATTGCGCAGTCACGTATCCGCGAAGATTTCGGATGTATGGTTGTCGGCATCGAACGTAACAACCGTTCTATCATGAATCCTCCGGCCGATACTCTCTTCCGCGAAGAAGACGTACTCTGGGTAGCGGGTGAGAGAGCAAGGATGATTGAGATGGCTGGAACGAATACCGTTGTGTGATTATTCTGAAGAGTGTCAGCAGACTACAAACTACTCACTTTTTACTTTCGCTCTACTTTTCAAATGCAAAAAAGGGAGGATTAATGCCAAAAAGTTTACGCTGATTGGAAAGAAAGCAGTACATTTGCGGATTCTAATTACCAAAAAAGAAATTTCAAATAACTAATTATGGCAGATAATTCAAAACTATTCTCTGAATTTCCTCCCGTATCGACTCAAGCCTGGATGGACAAGATCATCGCAGACCTGAAAGGTGCCGATTTTGAGAAGAAACTCGTTTGGAAGAGTAC
>JAQUZH010000064.1 GCA_028691445.1 Bacteroidales bacterium
TGGTCAGTAAACAAAACTCAGGGATACCAACCTTGGGTCAACAAATATCAGTAATAAACATCAACCGAGTCAACTTTGCTCAGTGATAAGACGTACAAGTAGTCAACCAAAATCAGGAAACTACAATCAACAACTGAAAAGCAAAAACAAACAGTGCCAAACCGCAAATAGTTTAGCACTGTCAAGTCTATCTCCTGATTAACAAATCGGGAAAAACGGTTTTATGCAGGATCATCTCTTTATAACCAACTTCTTAGTATAACATTTATCTCCAAGATCAATTTTCAAAACATACAATCCGTTCAGAAGATTCTCGGTATGAATGGTAAATTGATGTACTCTTTCCTCTTTCATGCTATTTTCAACATCCAGTTGTTTTAAACCGACAATAGAGTATATTCCTGCATTTACTAGCGACGGATTATCCAACACACATGTCACAGTAATCTCATCGGACGAAGGATTGTAAAACACCTCCACAGGATTCTGAATTGTCAAAGGAGCAACATCAAGAGTCGGATCAAAGGTTTTGAAAGACCATACATAATCTTGTCCAAGACTTATCCCCGGTCCGTTTTTCACTCCACTGGTGATAGTTACTGTGTAGGTCATCGCATTCTCGAGCAGACTATCCGGCTGAAAAGAGAATCCGGTTAATGTTCTTGTAATCTTACCGGACAGAGTCTTCTCTCTGTCTGAAACGATAATATTGACGTGATTAAATGTCAGAGAATCCATCTCCTAGCTAAATATGACAACAATGGCAGCAGAAAGATCTATAATGATGGAATCAGCTTGCGGAGTGATCTGAACAATGTATGGAGCCGGTGTTTCTAGTTCAAAATTCATATTACCTAACTCTCCATTTGTAAGAGAGATATTCTTTGATTGACTTCCATATCCGGGTTTGTACGTTCGAATACTGATGTATCCTGCAGGGATGCTATCAATAAGGTAAGTCCCGTCACTCGCAGTATAAGTCTCTCTGATGCTATTGGCTACGACCAGCACACTATCCAAGGGAGTATTCGTTCCCATTTCAATGATTCTGCCGGTTACAGAGGAATACTGTCCTAGTTCGGCTTTATTGATAAGAATCTTCACAAAATCAATTGCAAAGCCATCGCCTGCACCTGTGGTGTAATCGTCAAATCGGATACTTACCTGTCCGTCGTCAAAAAGGTAAACGTATTCAGCTGGAACATTTGCACTGATCATTTTACCTATCGGACCAGTCTGAACAAGTGAATTGATAATATTTTCCAGAAATGGAACGCGTACGCTATTAATAGAAACCGTGTAGGATGCTCCCCAAACAGGAGCCTGAAAGTCATCGACAAAAATCTGCAAAACAACCGATTGCACAGCTATACCATTGAGATTATATTGAAGGGTAACCGGCGTCACATTATTTCCCGGACGCGATGTAGTTACAGTGTAACCATCGCTCCCGTAAGGAGGTGTACCTGCATAACTGCTGATAACCATGATTTGGTCAGTTCCGGCAGGATCATCCTCATTCACACTCCATGGGAAACCATGTCCCGGAGTATTGTTGCCGGAAAATGGATTAAAATCGGAAGGCCAGCCAAAATTGAGATTGTCAACATCCCCCACTCTGACCATCAATTCAGCTTGAGAGGTATTGCTAAGAGTCACATATTTTTCAGACCAATCACCATCCTCTTCCGTTATTGTCTGAGCTAAGCTCACATCAATACAAAGAAGGAATGCAAACGTTATAGAGCCAGTAATTTGAAGATAGTTTTCATAAGATTCGGTTTTACAGATGAATAAATAGATCTTCAGGGATAATACAGAATATTGCATTCTTATTAGGTACAAATTTATTCATTTATTTTTATCTCGTAGCTTGATTCAAGTAATTTGAATTATACAATTTACGTTAAGAGCAAATTTCATAAATAGTACTACTAGGAAGCATAATAATCGAAACAAAAAGGATTGAAAATCTCCTATCCTACAGATTTTGAGAGAAATTGAATCAATTAAGATCGAAGTATCAAACACGCTTTTTGAGTCTTCAGAATTATTCAGCCAAAAAGAGGTTTGCGACAAAAATAATTCTAACAGATAAAAACAAGGATACGCTTTTATTATTATTTTTGCATGATAATCATCAATTACCCGATACTTTCGATACAATGAAAAAAGAAATTAAGTTCAGTCTTGTTTACCGCGACATGTGGCAATCCTCAGGGAAGTACCAACCACGTGTTGACCAATTACAACGTATAGCCCCTCTTATTATAGAAATGGGCTGTTTTTCCCGTGTAGAGACCAATGGAGGAGCCTTCGAACAGGTGAATCTCATGTATGGTGAGAACCCAAATATTGCAGTGCGTACCTTTACAAAACCATTCAACGATGCAGGTATTCAGACTCACATGCTTGACCGTGGATTGAACGGACTTCGCATGTTTCCGGTGCCTGCTGATGTGAGAAAGCTTATGTATAAGGTTAAGCATGCACAGGGTGTTGATATTACCCGCATCTTTTGTGGATTGAATGATGTTCGTAACATTATCCCTTCTATTAAATACGCTCTGGAATTTGGCATGATTCCCCAAGCGGCTTTGTGTATCACCTCTTCCCCGGTACATACTGTGGAGTATTATTCAGCCATTGCCGACGAACTGGTAGCTGCAGGCGCACCAGAGATTTGTTTGAAAGACATGGCCGGAATTGCTCGTCCGGCATTTTTGGGAAGACTAACCAAAGCGATCAAAGAGAAGCACCCGAAAGTAATAATTCAATATCACAGCCATAGCGGTCCTGGATTGGACATGGCTTCTATTCTGGAAGTCTGTGAAAACGGAGCTGATATTATTGATGTTGCGATGGAACCACTCTCTTGGGGAAAAGGTCACCCTGATGTCATTTCTGTGAAGGCAATGTTGAAAGATGCAGGATTTCAGGTGCCCGATATCAACATGAAAGCATACATGAAAGCCAGAAGTATGACTCAGGAGTTTATCGATGATTTTCTCGGATACTTTATTGATCCCACGAATAAGCACACCTCTTCTTTGTTGCTTCAATGTGGATTACCGGGAGGCATGATGGGATCCATGATGGCAGATCTGAAGGGAGTTCACTCGAGTATCAATATGACATTGAAAAATAAAGGAGAAGAACCTCTATCCATCGATGATTTGCTGGTTATGTTATTTGACGAAGTGGAATACGTATGGCCTAAGCTCGGATACCCTCCATTGGTTACTCCGTTTAGCCAATATGTTAAGAATGTGGCTTTGATGAATGTGATGATGCAGGTACGTGGAGAAGAACGTTACACCATGATTGATGCCAATACGTGGGGGATGATACAAGGTCTGAGTGGACGCTTGCCCGGACCGCTTGCTCCTGAGATTATCGAACTTGCAACCTCCAAGGGATTGAAGTTTTCGGAGGAAGATCCTCAGAAGAACTATCCGGACGCACTGGATAGTTTCCGCAAGGAGATGCAAGAGAACGGTTGGGATTGTGGACCGGATGATGAGGAACTTTTCGAACTTGCCATGCATGACCGTCAGTATCGCGATTACCGTTCCGGTGTTGCCAAGAAACGTTTTGAGGAAGAAGTAGAAAAAGCTAAAAGCGAACAGATGGCTCAGCAAGGGCTAACAGAAGACGAGATCAAGAAGATCAAACGAGCCAAAGCGGAACCTGTTACAGCCCAGACAAGTGGTCAGGTATTATGGGAAATTGATGCAGTATTGCCATGCGTTGCTCCTTCTATTGGTTTAAAGTATGCCGAAGGTGATGGACTCTGCTACATATCGACTTCCTATAACACAATTGAAAGACAAGAGATCCTGCTCGCCGGAAAGATAATTGAGGTTTGTGTAAAGCAAGGTCAATACGTCAGAAAAGGTGATGTTCTTGCTTACATTGAACGTATCTGATTACTTTTCTATCCTGTATTTATAAAAAGTGAGGAAGCTCGATTGAGCTTCCTCACTTTTTATTTGGCTATTCAGTCTCTTGCATCCCGGTTCGATATGAAGTGAGTAATAACCACCTATATGGATTTTTATCACAAAGAGTTAGATAAATAATCAACTCCCCTTCTTGTTGTATATTTTTGAACAAATTAGTTGTTTGGTATTCTCTTTCTTTCATATCTTTGGGAGATAAGATTTTCTCTTTTGAGACGGGAAAACGATGTGGTCCAACTATATTATTCACTAATCCCCTCACCCTATGAAAAAAAATGCTTTTACTCTGTTTTTGGTTTTTGCCGCTTTCTTTGCCTCTTTCAATGCATTGAACGCGCAAACCGCAAAGTACTACAATTCTCCCATTGAAAGTACTGTTGACGCTCCGGAATGGTTTTTCATTATGAACATGGGCACAAGCAACAAAATTCTGGAGTTGAATCCTAGTGGTACCGCTATTGATGCAATAGCCACTCCTATTACCTCAAACAATGATCGTCAACTCTGGCGATTTGAGAAAAGTGGCAGTACGTACACAATCATCAACAAAGCTCAATCAGGAGCCATTACTGTAAACGGTGCGGCAATGACCTGGGATGCAACAGCCACTACTGCTTTTACTATTTTAGCAGTCGGTTCAAACTGGACTATTCAATATGGCACACAGTATTTTGATGCCACCGGTTCTTCTTTGGCCGGAGTAACCAGTACCGCGGCTACAACTGCACAATGGATCTTTGTCAAAGCTCCTGTTGGAAGTTCAGCTGCTGATCCTGTTTGGATGCAACTGACCAGCCGAAGGCCAGCTGCTGTTACAATTCCCGATCTTGAAAATGGAGTTTTAAAATGGACATCTACAAGTAATATGGGCGATGACACTCAGCTTTGGCGTTTGCAGAAAGCAACCACTGGTTATAACTTATACAATAAATCGGCAGAGAATTCACCGATCCTTTTAGGAACAGTACACAACGCTAACAACCTTACCACTACTACTGGTACCGCATTGGAAATTGTTGCGACCCCGCTTGTTGATGGCTATTTCTTCTTTTATGTAGCGGGTAGTAACTTTAATCAGTTTGATTACAATTCCAATCTGACATGCGGTATTTATACCTATGCAGGTGTGATTAAGACAAACGGCGGTTTTAAACTGACTGTTGTAGATGATTCAATGCCTCTTGAGATCTCAGGGGTATCTTTAATTCAGGGAACATTAATGACCGGTATCGGTAATAGTGATGTCCCAGTTATTCGTATGGCAATTAATGTAACAGGAATGGCCGGTTCGCTGCTGATGAAAGATATGATGATAAGAGCCACAGGCACAACCGATATCACAGATGTGTCATCGATCAAGATATACTATTCAGGAAAGAACGCAAAGCTTAATCCTGCCACAGCTACACTACTTGATTCCGTTGATGCAACTACATCAAATTTGACTCTTACGTTCGACAAAACGGCTTCTCTTAAAACAGGCACGAACTACATATGGATTGCCTATAATATCGCTAAAACAGCTGTTGAAGGAAATAAAGTAGATGCTCGCATTATAGGCTATACTGTCAACGAGACCTATCTTACTCTTGCTACCGGCAGTACCGCAGCGTCAACAACGATCTTCCTGGATGCTGCCACTCTGTTTGAACCGGGTGATGACGGATCAAAGTATTATCGTATTCCCGCCCTTATAACTGCAGCAGACAGTTCGCTGGTTGCCGTGTGCGACCGTCGCAATAACAACAATGCTGATCTACCAGGTGATATTGATGTTGTAGTACGCCGCAGTACCGATAATGATAAGACTTGAAGTACGCAGCTGAAGATTGCCGGTGAAGGTACTACTTCTGGATTTGGTGATCCTGCCATACTATTGGATAAATTCTCTGGAAAGATTCACTGTTTCTTTGCAGCCAATCAGGGACTTTGGGCTTCTACTCCCACAGATCCTATCCGTATCTATCAGTCTGTCAGCTCCGATAATGGCATCACCTGGAGCACTCCAAGAGATATAACAAACATGATTTACGGAGCCAACGCACCTATTGCTGCAACGAAGACTTGGAAAGCCTCATTTATCGGCTCCGGACATGCACTGCAATTGCGCGACGGTCGCATGATGTTTTCAATGGCTGTGCGCGAAACAGAGGCACAATCACTCAACAACTATATCGCTTACTCTGATGACTTTGGTGACACATGGACGACTTCAACTAGCAAAGCGTGCAATGGTGGTGATGAATCCAAACTCGTAGAGCTGAGTGATGGCAGAGTCATGATCAGTGTACGTCATGCACCAAACCGTTATGTGAACTACTCTTCTGATCGTGGAAAGACCTGGGGTACTCAATCAGTAAACACTTATCTGGTGGATCCGGCTTGTAACGGGGAGATTCTTGAATACACATCGACAAAAGATGGATTGGACAAGAATCGCATCCTCCATTCCCTCTGTTATTCAACATCACGCAGCAACCTAACCATCCTGATGAGTGAAGACGATGGAACGACTTGGCCAATAAAGAAAACATTGAATGCACGTGGTTCAGCCTATTCCACATTGACCATACTTCCTGACGGTACGATCGGTTGCTACTTTGAAGATGAAGCCACCGGCGACGGCTACAACATGCAGTTTGTGCGTTTTTCTCTGAGTTGGCTGACCAATGGTGCCCAAAGTTGGGATATCGTCACAGAGCAACCTGCCGTTGAAACAAAAACTGCATCCATCTATTCCAGAGAGGGAATGATCTATGTAGTCGGCGATGATACACCTTATACTATTACTTCAATCAGCGGAATTACGCTCAATCCGTCTCAAAAGTTGGAACCAGGTGTCTATATTGTCACCATCGGAGGCATTTCCACAAAGGTAGAAGTGAAATAACAAGATGCATTGCCCGTTTATTTGTATCTTTGCACCACTAAGAAACAAATAAACGGGATGGCCGGACTGTATATACATATTCCTTTTTGTGTGAAGAGATGTGCTTATTGCGATTTCTTTTCCAATACCGATCTTTCACGCAGAGAAGAGGTAGTAGCAGCACTCAGTGAGGAACTGAAGTTGCGAAGTAGTTATCTGAGAGGTGCTCCTGTCGAAACAATCTATTTCGGCGGGGGCACTCCTTCTTTATTGGTGGCAGAAGATTTCAGATTGATTTTCGAAACAATACAGAACTCTTTTCTGCGTCGCAAGTTTCAGGAAATTACACTGGAGGCAAATCCGGATGATCTTAGTGCCGGTTTTCTAAAGATGCTCCAGGCGTTTCCGTTCAACCGGATCAGCATCGGGATCCAAAGTTTGCAGGACGACGAACTGATCATGCTCAACCGACGCCATACTGCCGCAGAAGCCATTGCTGCCGTCGAACAGTGCCGTGCATGTGGACTGGACAACATCAGTATCGACCTTATGTATGGTCTGCCGGGACAAACAATTGAGAAGTGGGAAGATACGCTGCAACGGGCCATTCAACTGCATGTGCCACATATCTCTGCCTATCATCTCACCTATGAGCAAGGCACCAGACTATGGCAACAAAAGGAAAAAGGTGAAGTGATTCCGGTTACGGAAGAGACCAGTCTGGCTATGTTTCAGATGTTGATTGACCGGCTTGAAGCTGCCGGCTATGAGCACTACGAGATCTCAAACTTTGCTTTGCCGGGCAGGGCTTCCCGACATAACTCTTCATACTGGAGAGGGATCCCTTATCTAGGCGTTGGTCCCTCCGCTCATTCGTTTGAAATCGAATCGCGTCAATGGAATGCCGCTTCACTTTCTCAATGGCTGGAAGGTATTAAGAAAGGAAAGGGTGCTTTCGAACGTGAGGAACTGGATGAAGAGATACGCTACAACGAATTGATCATGACCTCGCTGCGCACCTGTTGGGGCGTATCACTTGATGCCATCGAACGGGAATTTGGAAGGGAGTATTGCTCCTATTGTCTGGATAATGCTTCTGAGCATCTCAAACAGGGCACACTCTCTTTGCAGGGAGAGCGTCTGAGGCTGACGCGTGAAGGAATTTTCATCTCCGACACGATTCTCTCCGACCTGTTGTTTGTCCGATAATCCTTTGGCATTTTCATAAAAAGCAGTTACATTCGCAAAAAAAGTTAAGTATGCTACGCACCTTCATTTTGTCACTACTCTTTCTCTTCTCTCTGAGCATGTTTGCACAAAGTGCAGAAACCTATCGCACGGAGGGGAAAATAGACGGGATACATACGCTTCTTATACGTCACTCGGAAGATTGGATGCGACCTCCTATTCTCATTGAAGGACAGGAAGGGAAAATAGAGATTGGCTTTGATGAGTTTTCACTCAACTATCGCGATCTCTATTATGAGGTGATCTATTGTGAAGCCGACTGGACACGTTCCCGGTTATCTTCACTTGACTATATGGAGGGATTTAACAATATTCAGTTACGCAGCTATGCGACATCGTTCAACACAAGAAGAGACTACACCCATTACTCATTGACTTTGCCTAATGAAGAAATCTCCTTTAAGCTGTCAGGCAACTATGTCGTGCGCTTTTATGACCATGATACCGACGAAGAACTTGTTACCGCCTGCTTTTCCATCGCAGAAAATCAGGTGTCCATATCCGGATCAGTTGAGTTTGATACGGATGCCGGTTTCCGCAAAGAGTACCAACAAGTAGCTTTCGCGATCCATTATCCCAAATACAACATCAACAATCCACAGGCAGAAGTCAAAGTCTTCGTGCAACAAAACAGAAGAGCCGACACAGAAGTTTCCGGGTTTCAACCCACCTTTTTGCAAAGCAACAAATTGGTATATCAGCACAAGAAAGAACTTATCTTTGAAGGCTGTAACGAGTATCGCCGTTTTGAAATGGTAACGACTCACAATACCGACATGGGAGTTGAAAAGATGGAATATGTCGCTCCTTATTACCATATTGAGTTGCAACAACCGCTCACGAATCGCCTTCAGGCGGGATACGTGTATAATCAGGATCTGAATGGCCGCTCTTTCATTCGCTATGACAAGGCCGATAACAATGATGTGGAAGCGGATTATTTCGTGGCTCACTTCCGTTTGCCCATGCAACAGGTAGCAGGCGGAGAGATGTATGTATCGGGAGAATTTACCAACAATCGATTGTCAGAGTTCAACAAGATGGCATACAATGAACTATTGCAACAATATGAAGCCGTGATACCCATGAAACAGGGTGTGTATGATTATCAATATCTCTTTGTACCGAATGATGCGACCCGAGGTACAACAAAATACACGGAAGGAAATTACTACGAAACGGAAAACGAATACCTGATCATGGTTTATCATCGTCCGTTGGGCGGCCGTTACGACAAACTTATTGGATACAGTATCCTGCAAAGCAACACTAAATGAAAGAATATACTTGGAACGATTGGCTTCCAACGACGAAAAAAGAGCTGGAATCCAGAGGCTGGGATTATGTAGATGTAATCCTCTTTTCGGGCGATGCCTACATTGATCATCCCTCTTTTGGAGCAGCGGTTATCGGTCGTGTGCTAGAGTCTGAGGGACTTCGGGTGGCTATTGTTCCACAACCAAACTGGCGCGACGATCTGCGCGACTTCAAGAAACTGGGTGCTCCAAGACTCTTTTTTGCTGTGTCGGCAGGAGCAATGGACTCGATGATCAATCATTACACAGCCAACAAACGACTGCGTTCGGATGATGCTTATACACCCGACGGACGTGCCGGTATGCGTCCAGATCGTGCCACTGTCGTCTATTCAAAGATTCTCAAAGATCTTTACCCTGATATTCCTGTTGTTATTGGAGGAATAGAAGCTTCACTGCGTCGTGTCACGCATTACGATTATTGGGAAGACCGTTTGCATCCTTCGATCTTGATCGATAGCAAGGCGGATCTGTTGATTTATGGCATGGGTGAAAACCCAATGCGCGATATGGTTAGACAGATGAAAGAGGGAACTTCAATCCATGCCCTTCGCACGATTCCCCAAACAGCTTTCCTTGCCCCTGCCAGTGAGTTTGAAGATTCAGCCGACGATTGCGTGCTGGCATCTCATGAAACTTGTTTGCACAGCAAACTCGCTCAGGCGAAAAACTTTCGCTTCGTCGAAGAAGAGTCCAACTCTATTCACGCCAAACGCATTGTGCAGCAGTGTGGCGATCAGATGGTGGTGATCAATCCTCCCGGACCACTGATGACTAGTGCCGAACTGGATGCTTCTTTTGATCTGCCCTACACCCGCCTGCCCCATCCAAAATACAAAGGCAAGGTTATTCCTGCGTTTGAGATGATCAAGTTTTCTGTCAACCTCCATCGTGGTTGTTTTGGCGGATGTGCTTTTTGTACCATCTCTGCACATCAGGGCAAGTTCATCGTTTCACGCTCGAAGGAGTCGGTGCTACGCGAAGTGAAAGAGATTGTGGAGCAACCAGACTTCAAAGGCTATCTGAGCGATCTCGGCGGACCATCCGCCAATATGTATCAGATGCATGGAAAGGATCTTTCGATCTGTGAAAAGTGCAAGAAACCATCTTGCCTACATCCTGTGGTGTGTCCGAATCTCAATGCCGACCATCGTCCGTTGTTGGCAGTCTATCGTGCTGTAGATGCCTTGCCGGGAATAAAAAAATCATTTGTGGGGAGTGGCATCCGCTTCGATCTGATGCTTCACAATCAGAAAGAGGAAGCACTGAATAAAGCTGCTTCAGATTATACCGCCGAACTGATACGCAACCATGTTTCCGGAAGGTTGAAGGTGGCTCCCGAACATACGTCAGATAATGTATTGAAACTAATGAGGAAACCATCTTTCAAACAGTTTCAGGTGTTCAGACAGAGATTTGAGATGTACAACAAAGATGCCGGACTGAAGCAACAGCTGATCCCCTACTTTATCTCTTCACATCCTGGTTGTCAGGAAGCAGATATGGCCGAGTTGGCTGTGGAAACAAAAGAGCTTGATTTCAAATTGGAACAAGTGCAGGATTTTACTCCTACGCCTCTTACGTTAGCTTCTGAAATCTATTATACAGGAGTCCATCCCTACACATTGGAAAAAGTATATACCGCCCGTACCAAAGAAGAAAAGTTGGCGCAACGACAGTATTTCTTCTGGTATCTTCCCGAAAACAGACGGCAAATCGGGATGGCACTGCGCCGCATCGGACGAGTCGATCTGGAACAGAAGCTCTACCCTGCTCCAGGCTTCAGAAGAAAAAGATAATCTTTCTTTAGTGGATAAGAAACTATTCAGTAATGGTCCGGTATATTATACTATAACCTCCGGTCACAGCATGAAAAAGGCAGCTCCCGATAAGAGAACTGCCTTTTTTTCTGTGAGGATACAAGTGAATTAGAACAAACTATAGGTAAGTGTCAATCCAGCCATTACAATGGAAACCATACTCATCAACTTGATAAGAATATTCAAACTTGGACCAGACGTATCTTTAAAAGGATCGCCAACAGTATCACCAACGACAGTTGCCTTATGCACTTCGCCACCTTTACCGCCAAAGTTGCCTTCTTCCACATATTTCTTTGCATTATCCCAAGCACCACCGGCATTGGCCATAAAGATTGCCAATACAAATCCGGTGCTCAAACCGCCCATCAGTAAGCCGAGCACACCGGGAACGCCAAAGATAAGTCCGGTAGCAATTGGAGCGGCAATGGCAATCATAGAGGGAACAACCATCTCTTTCTGAGCTCCCTTCGTTGAGATCTCTACGCAACGTTCGTAATCTGGTTCTGCTTCCCCGGTAAGGATTCCTTTGATCTCCTTAAACTGGCGACGAACTTCATCCACCATGTGACCGGCTGCACGTCCGACAGCATTCATGGTGAGTCCGCAGAAAAGGAATGCCATCATCGAACCGATAAACATACCTGACAGCACCAATGGATTGATCAATGTTACATTGTAATAGTTCATGAAGTCAACGATATCCGCTTTCTGAAGATCAATCGCTCCCGTAGAGAGGTTGAGGGTAGTTTCACCCATACGAAGTAAGTTTGAACGGATCTCTTCCACATACGAAGCCAACAAGGCAAGTCCGGTTAAGGCTGCCGAACCAATAGCAAATCCTTTACCGGTAGCAGCCGTTGTATTACCTAAGGAATCCAAAGCATCTGTACGTTTGCGTACCTCTTCTCCCAACTTCGACATCTCTGCGTTTCCACCAGCGTTATCAGCTATCGGACCATACGCATCTGTTGCCAGGGTAATACCCAACGTAGAGAGCATCCCGACAGAAGCGATACCAATACCATAAAGTCCCATGGTTACATTTGAGAAATCAAAATTAGCAGCAAAAAGGAAGGAAAGAATCACACCGGTAACGACTGCTAATACAGGAATACAAGTAGAGAGCATGCCCAATCCGATACCTGAAATAATCACGGTAGCAGGACCCGTCTTACCGGCTTCACTCAGTTTTTTTGTAGGCTTGTACGATTGAGATGTATAATATTCTGTGGAACGACCAATCACGATACCAATCAACAGTCCGATGACCACCGAACAAGAGATATTAAACCAGTTATCTAGACCCAGCAGATAGAGAATACTAAAAGTAGCAATTACAATGAGTACCGAACTCAGGTTGGTTCCGACGGCAAGCGCGTTGAGCAACTGTTTGATGCCGGCATTTTCTTTCGTACGAACGGAGAAAATACCTACGATAGAGAGTAAGATACCGACAGCAGCAATCAGCATCGGTGCAATCACTGCTTTAAATTGCATGACAGTATCCCCCGAACTAATATAGGCGGCAGCACCCAGAGCGGCAGTAGCCAGAATCGAACCACAATAAGACTCGTACAAGTCTGCTCCCATACCGGCTACGTCACCCACATTATCACCTACATTGTCGGCTATTGTTGCCGGATTACGAGGATCATCTTCCGGAATACCGGCTTCCACTTTTCCCACAAGGTCAGCTCCTACATCGGCGGCTTTGGTATAGATACCACCTCCAACACGGGCAAAGAGTGCCTGTGTACTAGCACCCATTCCAAAGGTCAGCATGGTTGTAGTTACAATACAAAGTTTGTGAGCAGGCATCATAGCCTCTTCAGGAATAAAATAATTTAAGATCAAATACCAGAAAGAGATATCCAACAGACCCAAGCCTACAACTACTAACCCCATGACAGCGCCGCTTCGAAAAGCAATACGCAATCCTTTATCCAAAGAGGTACGGGCAGCATTGGCAGTACGGGCCGACGCATAGGTCGCAGTCTTCATACCCAAAAAGCCGGAAAGACCGGAGAAGAATCCACCAGTAAGGAAAGCCAAGGGAACCCATTCGTTTTGAATCTTTAAAACAAAAGCCATGAAAGCAAAAATGAATGCAAGAATAACGAATACAATCGCAACAACTTTATATTGTTGTCTAAGGTAAGACATCGCCCCTTTGCGTACTGCGGCGGCAATCTTTGCCATCAATGGAGTACCTTCACTCTCTTTCATCATCTGATTAAAAAAGTACC
>JAQUZH010000065.1 GCA_028691445.1 Bacteroidales bacterium
CAGAAACAGATGCCTGCAACGATCAGAATGCTGTTAAAGTATCGGCGTATTTTATGCGTGTCCACACGGATATTAAAGAAGAGATAGACCAGTGTTGGCAGGATCACGATGCCAAGCACAAAAGCTGATAAAAGTGCGAATGTCTTCGTGAATGCAAGGGGATGAAACATCTTGCCTTCAGCGGCCTCCATGGCAAAGACAGGCAAGAAACTGACGATGGTAGTGGCAATGGAGGTAACCACGGCTGCCCGTACTTCTGTCGTCGCGTTGTAGATGACTGATAAAAGCTGTTTGTTACGCACGCCTTTATTTTCCGGCATCTCGAGGTGTCGGAGAATGTTTTCAACATCGACAATGCCTATATCAACCATCACTCCGATAGCAATAGCAATACCGGATAAGGCAACGATATTGGCATCCACGCCAAAGAAATGCATCAGCATGAAGGTCATCAGAACACCGAGGGGCAAGAGTCCGGCAACAATCAGAGATGCCCGCAGATTGAGCACCAGTACAATAATGACGATGATACTGATCAGTATTTCATGTGAAAGTGCTGATTCAAGTGTGCCGATAGTCTCTTTGATCAGTCCGGTGCGGTCGTAAAAAGGCACGATGGTTACTTTGGATACGGTACCATCGGGCAATATCTTTTGGGGTAGTCCGGCTTCTATCTCCTTGATCTTGCTTTTTACGTTATTGATTACTTCCATCGGGTTGGAACCATAGCGTGCCACAACCACAGCTCCTACGGCTTCGCTGCCTGCTTTATCGAGTCCGCCACGACGAGTAGCCGGACCAAAAGCTGTGATTGCGACATCTTTGATACGGACCGGTACATTATTGCGTACCGCAACAACGGAGTTTTCAAGGTCTCCCAAGTTCTTCACATACCCCAGACCTCGTATGATATATTCCACGTTGTTGAGTTCGATAGTTTCTGCTCCAATGTCCAGATTACTTTTTCGAACAGAATTCATCACATCCATGATAGTGACACCATAGGCTTTCATCGCATCAGGATTAATATCTACCTGATATTCCTTGACGAAACCACCGACAGAAGCTACTTCGGACACTCCTTCGGCTGCGGAGAGACTATATTTGACATAAAAATCCTGTATGGTACGTAGTTCCTCCGGGTTCCAGCCACCGTTTGGCAATCCGGTTTTGGGGTTGCGACCTTCGAGCGTGTACCAGTAAATCTGTCCGAGTGCTGTCGCATCGGGTCCGAGGGTCGGCTGAACTCCCATAGGTAAGGTGCCAGCAGGCAATGAGTTCAGTTTCTCCAGTATGCGTGAACGGCTCCAATAGAACTCTATATTATCTTTGAAAATGATATAGATAAACGACATACCAAACATGGAGGTACTGCGAATGGATTTGACTCCGGGTATGCCCAGTAAGGCTGAAGTCAATGGATAACTGATCTGGTCCTGAATGTCTTTGGGAGAACGTCCCATCCATTCTGTGGATATTATCTGTTGATTGTCGCCAATATCAGGGATGGCATCAACAGGAATAGGATCGCGGGGGAGCATCCCCGTCTTCCAGTTAAACGGCGCGAACGATATTCCTAAAGCGAGGACTGCTATCAGGAATAGAAACGTCATCAACCTGTGATATAAAAAATAATGTACGAGCTTATTAAACATAATCTATATTGTATGGTAAAAGGTATCTGAAGAACGAATAGTTACAATAGGAAAATGAAGATGAAACTAACCCGTAGTCCGTGATACATGGCATGTATCTCTTCATTTTCAAATTGTCTTCACTTACATACTTGCTGATTACATGGACATCTTCATGCTATCAGCTGGCATCTTCATGCTGTCGGCAGGCATTTTCATGCTGTCAACAGGCATCTGCATCTTGGTAGAATCGGCACTGATTGAACTCTTTAGTACCAGCTTCATACCGCATTTAGGGCAATCTCCCGGTTTGTCCTGGTGAATTTCAGGATCCATGGTGCAGGTGTAGTAGTCACCTGCCGCTAGTTTTTCTTCTTTGGATGAACTATTTCCACATGAAACGGAGAAAAATAGCATCATTGCGAATGCCGGAATCATCATTTGTTTTTTCATAAGACACATTGTTTTAAATTCAACATTTAGTTACGGGGCATTTTCTTTATAACCGATCATAAACATATTGATTTTTGCAGTATTTGTAACAAAAAGGTTAATCTTTAACCATTGTATTGATTGCTTTGAATAGTAGATATATCTGGAAATATAGGTATAAAGGCTCGTTAGCCAAAGAGTTCAGATACTCTTCAGCCAAAAGTAAAAGAAGTGGGAATTATCAAATCAGGAACACACAAATATCAGAGAGTTGCACAGCACTGGCAAGATAGAAGCCAGGTGGTGGGATATTTGTTTTTGACGTTTTTTGGGCCTTTAAATGCTGGTTTTCAATTGTATCAGGAAGATAGAATATATGCAAGAGCTGACTGTCAGGTTCATGCATATGAAAAGAAGATGGGCTATAATTGTCCGCAACAGTAAACGAAGCTATCTGATCATGACAGCATGAACGATGGATGGTTGTACGTATCGGATTGGTGTCGTTGTCAGACTCCATGCCACAAGTTGCCTTTAACGATGAAACAGACAGTTTAACAGCGGCAATTTGTCCCCCACAAATATGCGTAGCAATGGATATGTGCATCCCTGAAAGGATGACCATTACCGCAAATAAGAGGGAGAAGATCTTTTTCATTTTTAATTCAAATTGGCATCTCAATAAACATTGTCTGCAAATATATTGATTTAATGGAATGATAGCAAGTAACCGGCGTTAATTATTTGAAATCTTCACGAATTTCAGAACCAACCCCGGATCAGATACATCGCCTTTTGACGCTGCTGATAGTCCGACTTTACGGATTACCTTGCCCGGTATCAGGATCTGATTACCTTTGATGGTAATCTCTTTAGTAATATTCATGGGAGTGTCACCCGCAAGGTCTTGTCCCCAGATGGTATAGGTTGAAGCTTTAACCGGTTGAGGCAATACAAGGGTCAATGACTCATAGTCACCGAAAATACCAATTGGCTTCTCAATGTCGGGGATGGCTTGTTTAACACCTACACGTTCGGTAAAATACTTCCTATTGATGGAACGACCGATCGTAACAATTGCCACTGCACCGTTGGGATAAGCCGAGGATAACACAAAAGGACGCGAGAGGGATGAACGATCTACCTCTGGTAAAGGCAACCCCCTACTTACTCTTGCCGGAGCACTCTCTTTTATTCTCTCTCCTACTTTACGAGAAGTATTGTACGTCTCATTTTTACCCAATACCCAGTAATCATTTAAGTCAATCGTGTCGATAGTGTAATCTGTCGTTCCTACTCCGAAAGGTTCTGCGATGCGGTGCCATCTGACTCCACGTACGGCTTCGTCGAGTCTGTTTTTGATATCACGCCCTACAGATGGAAAGACAAAATCTGCGGTATCATTCGGGAGATTTCCAACGAAAGGATGGCGCATGACACCGATTGCACAGCCCATACCTACGGCAATATAAGGTTCGTCTTCACAATTAATGAGTGCTTTGGCATCACCTTGTTTTTTGTATTTCAACAAATCAGCAACTCTACGGATAGTTACCGGCTGGGCAGTTATATTTTCCACATCATAGGTGCGATAGACATCACTGAAAGAAATGTACTTTCCTTCCATGGCATGCTCAATAATCAAATCAGGCGCATAAATACGACCCAAATGGGTCAGCATCTCTCTCCATTGCTGGTTTCTGGATTTCTTTCCCCAGTCTACCTTCCAGTATTTAAACCCGGCTTCCTGTGCTGTTTTCATTCGTTCTTCCCAATAAGCCTGTGGATCTACGTTACCCAAAGCGACAGCTTCCTGAGCACATGTCCAACCTCCCAAACCTTTCCAACCTTTAGCTTCAACAGCGGTTACAAGCTTTTTGAGTCTTTCGGTTGGGTTACCGGTGAAAGAAGGAAAGCGTTCCTGATTGAGTTCGACAGTGCCGACATTGTCATTCTTATACTTTTCATCCAGAGGTATATCCCAGGAATCATCCATGACAAAATATAAATCTTTTCGAATCTTTGGAAAAAAGCTAACCCAATTCTGATAAGTACCCTCTCCAAACATATTCTTTTCTGTCATGGCCAGACGTTGCTCTTCACTGTTAACGTAGCTGCATACATACCCCTGAATATTCCAGGTACAAAAGTAATCGGGTGCATTAGAAGGTAATTCAGGTACCAGTGAGGCAGGCATTTGTGCAAAACCTGAGAGTGTGGATAGTAAAAGAACTGAGCCAATGGAAAAAAATCGTTTCATCTTCATGATTTAGTTTATAATGAGGATGTAAAAGTACGATTGTTTCATACTCCGCACAAATCTATTCATAAAAAAAGGTGGTAAGCTGAGAATTTCTTTTCACTTCACTTACCACCTTCTTTCATTATGTTATCCGACTATTCTTTCGGTTTGTATTCATCAACATCAACTGTGGGCTTGTTGTCGCTTTGAGTATTTGTTCGGCAACTGCCTCCCGGACAGGTCAGATTGAATAGGGCTTGAATGGCAAATAGTATAGCGAGAACTAAATAGAGGGTATCTTGAGTATAATAATATGAAATACCGAAGGCTCCTGCCAACGCTACTCGAAAGATTCGAGCTCCACTCCATCCCCGAAAATAGTTTTTAATTCGTTCCATCTTTCTTCTTTTTAAACAGATTAAACACAAGATAACCCATCAACGCTCCATATGCAATGCTCATATACGGATTGGAGGTAATAGGACAAGTGCCGGTAGCACATCCCACATATCGATAATAGAGATAACCGGCAAGACCTCCTATCAATCCACCTACTATACTTAAAGCGTGTTTCTTAATCATTACTTTTCTATTACTTGTTATTTCACAACCGGAAGTTTGTTGCCAGTCCATCCCATGAAGCCATCTTTCATCTCATATACCATTTTGAATTTACTTTTCACCATCTGTTTTACAGCCATGCCACTGCGGTGTCCTGAACGACAATAGACAAGATAAGTCGTTTCATGATTGAGTGAGTCAAGCTTCGTCGTAGCATTGGACTTAAGAATATCAATGTTTACTGCACCTTTCAGGTGTCCCTGCTTAAATTCATCGCTTGTGCGTACATCCAGCACCACAATCGCGGTCTCTTTTAAAAGTAATGCACTTGCCTCCTTTGAGCTGACTGATACCTTGTTGAGAGCTTGAGTAGATCCGAAGGATGAAAAGAACATGATAATTGCCGAAAATATATTTCTCATAACTTATTTTGTTTATTGATTATTGAATGGTGCAAAGATAAAGGGAAAAATTTGAATTACAATAGTATCACTAATAAATTATTATAGCATCACCTTTAAATTATTATAATATCACTACTTATTGTTTTACTATCACTGGTAATTGCTATATTTGCAGCGAAATATTCATAATAAAAGGAACTTATGCTATTTAAAGAAGATCTATCCCCTGCTTTGGCTCAGGAGTTATTTGAAGATTGTGAAAAGACTCTGAAATTTATTGCCGATGTCAAATGGGAAGATGGTTTTGTATGTCGAAAGTGCGGCCATACCAAGTTTTGTATTGGAAAAACACCTTCATCCCGTCGTTGTACGCGATGCAAGACAGAAGAATCGGCCACTGCTCATACATTGTTTCACAACATAAAGTTTCCTATTAACAAGGCTTTTTACATAGCGTATAATGTGTGTGTGGAGGGTAAGGATTTTTCATCATACACTTATTCAGATCAATTGGGACTCAATCAAATGACTTGCTGGAAGTTTCGCAAGCGGATTTACGATTGCTTGATGAAACATCGCGATGCTACTGGCAAAACGGCTATTCAATCCATATTATTATCAGAAATCAACAAATAGTGATCACACGCAAGATGAGAGCAAATATACATTCAGAAACTACGATGATAATTCATCCTTCTCATAAGATTGTGATCTTATATACGACTCATTTCGTTGATGTTTTTACCTTGTCGCAATATCGTAAGTTAAAAGAGGAAGCATCTGATTATGCTGATGTTGTTTTTCTGATACAGACGGATATGCTGGAGGAAGATATTCCGGATGATATCATTTATTATCCTTTTTCTCTCGATTCTCTGAATGAGCTAGAGTACAATCCTATTGCAGAGTCAATTGTACCTGGTAGTGCTCATTTCTCATTACTTCAGTTCTACAAAGAGTATCCCACCTATGAATACTATTGGAATGTGGAATATGATGTGGTATTTTCGGGCAACTGGCATACTTTCTTTGATGCCTTTTCTCATATAGACACAGACTATATTGCCTCTCATATTCATGCATATGCTGAAGAATCTGTCGAGGAGAATAGCAAATGGCCCTGGTGGCAATCGTTATTTCTGGTAGATATTGATCTGCCCCGATGTGAGTTTTTTAAAGCTTTTAATCCGGTGTACAGATTGTCCAACAGAGCTGCTGCTATGCTGGATAAGACGCTCTCTGTTGGTAATAAGGGGCATAATGAGGTGATGATTCCAACGATGGTTCACTATAACGGATACTCCATAGGTGATATGGGAGGATCTGGAAGCTATGTATTGCCCGGTTTTCAAGGTCGATTCTACACAGATCCAAGAGAAGGCGATTTTTGTTACTACCCTAGTACGCTGCGATTTAGACCTATTTTTACTGATTCACAGGAAATCGATATTCTGGATAAATTGTATCATCCGGTAAAGTTTTAATCCCGAAAGCAAGAAGAGCGCATCACTGACGCGCTCTTCTAAATCCTTAACTTTAAAACAATCTTAATTTACCCAATTCTCCATATCTTCATCTACTGTAGAGATGGTGGAGATACCAAAATTTTCAACCAATACTGAAGCTACGTTTGGTGATAAGAACGCCGGTAGTGTCGGTCCGAGGTGAATGTTCTTCACTCCCAGGCTCAGTAACGCGAGCAACACAATCACTGCCTTCTGTTCATACCATGCTATATTGTAAACGATAGGCAGGTCATTTATATTATCCAAGCCGAATACTTCTTTTAATTTCAACGCGATAAGTGCCAAAGAATAGCTGTCATTACACTGTCCGGCATCCAGGACACGGGGAATTCCGTTGATAGAGCCTAATGGCAGCTTGTTGTAGCGGTACTTTGCACAGCCTGCTGTGAGGATGACGGTGTCAGTAGGTAGTTCATTGGCAAACTTCGTATAGTAATCGCGGTTTTTCATACGACCATCACATCCGGCCATGACCACAAACTTACGGATGGCTCCACTCTTCACGGCTTCAACTACCGGTCCGGCGAGTTCTATCACCTGATGGTATGCAAATCCTCCAATAATTTCTCCTGTTTCTATTTCTGTGGGAGATGCACAACTCTTTGCCTGAGCTATGATCTCGGAGAAATCTTTCTGCCCACCTTCAGTACGAGCTGGAACGTGTTTGAAACCTGGATATCCTGCCGAATTGGTTGTATAGATACGATCTTTGTAGGTAGCGCCAGACAAAGGCGGAACAATACAGTTGGTCGTAAACAAGACCGGACCGTTAAATGATTCAAATTCTTCCCGTTGTTTCCACCAAGCATTCCCATAGTTTCCGGCAAAATGTGCGTATTTCTTGAATGCAGGATAATAATTGGCTGGAAGCATCTCGCTGTGGGTATACACGTCTACTCCTGTTCCCTCGGTCTGCTTGAGCAGTTCTTCCATATCTTTCAGATCATGACCACTGATGAGGATTGCGGGATTATTGCGTACGCCGATATTGACATGTGTCATCTCGGGATAGCCATAAGAAGTGGTGTTTGCCTTGTCCAGCAAAGCCATTGCCTTTACGCCATACTCACCGGTCTTCAAGACCAGTGCGACCAGTTCATCAATTGTTTTCTTTTCTGTTACCGCTGCAAGCGATTGTTGCATAAAACGATGGATATCATCATCGTCAAATCCGAGATGCATCGCGTGTTCGGTATAAGCAGCCATACCTTTCAGACCATAGACAACAAGCTCTTTGAGCGAGCGGATATCTGGATTTGCTTCGCGGAGCACCCCTACTGTTGCTGCTTTACCAGCAAATGATTCTTCGCCTCCATTCCAGATGATCTCGTCCACAATTGGCAGTTCGATGCCATTTACTCGGGCTTCTGCGATCAATTCGTTGCGAAGTTTCAACCCTTTGACTACTCTCTTGTGGATGCTCTCTACATCAAAGTTGGCATTTGTGATCGTAGCAAAGAGTCCGTCAGTAACAAATTCATTGACTGTCGCGGGGATTGTCGTCACCTCGCGCAACCGACTGGCAGCTATCGATACGCCCCGTAGCACAAAGAGAAGTAAATCCATTTCTGCAGAAGTGACATCGTCTTTGCCACATACTCCTTTTACTGTACATCCTGTACCTCTTGATGCTTCCTGACACTGAAAACAAAACATTTTACTGTCCATATTCTTTTGTATTTTAATGATGATTACTAATTCTGAATCTAAGGCAAAGATCGGTGTTAGTCTAAAGGCAAACTGTATCATTTGTTACATTACACACTTAAAAAATGTTATTAAGCAAGGAGCGCGTTGATATGGCCTAAAGGTAAGCTTATTATTTGTACTTTTGTCTGGTAATTGGTTTTTTATATAGTCTAATTGTTATTAAATGAAATGACTGAAATATCTACACAGACTCCTCTCTTTCAAGGACTCTCAAGCGTCGAACTCTCAAAAATATTGGGAGAAACGCCTCACAGTATCCGTACGTATGATATCGGTGATCCGGTAGCGCTGCAAGGAACCGTCTGCAATCGGTTGATGGTCGTACTTGATGGCATCGTAGAGGCGCAGATGGTGAGTGAAACCGGCAAACAGATTGTCATTGAAAGACTTCAAACAGGTAATCTACTTGCTCCGGCATTCATTTATGCGCGCGATAATCGCTTTCCGGTCTCTATTGTGGCCGCCGCTAAGTGTTCGATATTGAATATTCAAAAAGATACGTTTAGCCTGCTCATGCAACGTGAGGTTCGTATTCTTACTAATTTCCTGATGTTGATCTCAGAGCGAAGTAACTTTCTGAGTAAGAAGGTATCGTTCTTCGCTTTCAAGAGTATCCGGGGCAAACTGGCTGACTTTCTCCTTTCACAACCTGTCGTCAAAGGGGTGATTCATCTGAATGAGTCACAGCAGAGCATTGCCGATCGCTTTGGTATTGCCCGTCCTTCTCTGGCTCGTGCCTTGGGCGAACTGGCTGACGAGGGTCTGATCAAGGTGAGTCACCGTTCCATCGAAATACTCAACCCCGAGGGTCTGCGCAAAATTTCTGAAACTTAATCTTTTTCATCCTATGCTTCAAAAAATAAAGATCATAATCATCTCCTCTTTCCTTCTACTTCTCTTACTCCTTATCGTACTGTACGCATTGAGAAATCCTTTGCTCAATTATGTTGTCAAAGAGAAGACAGAGTCTCTCTCCGCCTCTTCCGGATTGGCAATTCAATATCAACATCTTGAGATGAAGGGCGTCCGTACGATTGAACTTAATGGCCTGTCGGTCGTTCCACAGCAAAGGGATACGCTTATGCGGCTTCATCAACTTCTGGTCAAACTAAACTTTTGGTCGCTCCTGGGTCTGCATATCAATGTATCGGAAGTCAATGCCGACGGATTGAATGTGAGTTTTGTCAAGCGAAACTCTTTGTCAAATTATGACTTCTTGTTTAAAGCAAAAAAGGAGGATCGTGAGATTGTAGAGGAAGAAAATGAGAGTGACTTCTCTGATCGCGCTGAACGGATACTCCATCTGGCATTTGGTTTTCTTCCTTCCAACGGAGAGATGAAAGATATAAAGGTTACGCACACCAAAGGAGATACGGTGACAGCTATTGGAATCGACTCTCTGATTGTAGCTGATGATATATTTAATGGCATGGTGACAGTTACTGAAAAGCAGGCATTTAGCCGTTGGAATATCAGTGGGAACATTGATAACAACAAAAAGAATGTGATGATGAAGATCTGTTCGGCAACGAACGCGAAGGTACAACTGCCGTATATTGAAAACTATTATGATGCAAGCATCTCTTTTGACACACTCGCCTTCAGTCTTGCCGAGTCGCGTAAAGATGAACTGCTTCACCTGCAAGGAAACGCGGAGGTAAGCGGGCTAAACCTTTATCATCAAACACTTTCTCCGGATACTATCGACCTGAAGGAGGCGCATTTCAACTATCTGGTGCATATTGGCAAGGAGTATATCGAACTGGATAGTGCTACCAAGGTGCAGTGTAACAAACTAACTTTCAACCCCTATATCCGCGCTGCCAAACAAGGGAAATGGCATCTCACTGCTTCTGTCAACAAACCGATGTTTGATTCGCAGGAGCTATTCAGTTCCCTCCCCGGCGGACTCTTTAGCAACCTTGACGGGATTCGTTCGGAGGGCAGACTTGGCTACCATTTCTTATTTGATGTGGATATGAACAAGGTGGATAGTCTGCGACTAGAGTCGGAAGTTACTGCCGATCATTTCCGAATCCGTCAATATGGAGCCGTTGATCTGAGGAAGATGAATGCTCCATTCATCTATACGGCGTATGAACAGGGAGAGCCCGTGCGTTCGTTTGAAGTGGGTCCGGGCAATCCGGATTTTGTGTCCTTGGATTCGATCTCTCCTCTGCTACAAATGTCGGTGCTTCAATCTGAAGACGGGGAGTTCTTTTGGCATCGTGGCTTCCGGCTTGATGCAATGCGCGAAGCTCTCATCCACGATCTGAAAGTGCAACGCTTTGCACGGGGAGGCAGCACAATTACAATGCAGCTGGTGAAGAATGTATTTCTGAACAGAAAGAAGAACATTGCCCGCAAAGTAGAAGAGGCCATTCTGGTATGGCTCATCGAGAATGGCGGACTAACCACCAAGGATCGAATGTTTGAGGTCTATCTCAATATTGCAGAATGGGGACCCAATGTCTATGGAGCAAGGGAAGCCTCTGAATTCTATTTCGCAAAACAGCCGTCGCAACTATCGGTTGAAGAGGCGATCTTTATGGCTTCGATTATTCCAAAGCCGAAACGTTTCCGCAGCTCTTTCACACCGGATATGCAGTTGCGTGAGAGCCTCTCCGGTTATTACCGTTTGTTGGCTCAACGACTGGCTATCAAGGGACTGATCAGCGAAGAAGAAGCTGCTGCTATCAATCCACAGGTGGTACTCAGGGGAAGAGCAATGGAAACTTTCTTGTACTCGGCAGACACTCTACGGATGCCCCTCTCCGACATTCCTTTTCAGCCTGCATCAGACTCTCTGCAAACAAAAGCAATTGCTCCGAAATAGGATTATTCCGGAGCAATTGAGCTTATTCCTTTACGATAGCGACTCCCCAGGCAGCTAGGTTGATCTTGTCGTTTGCCGAATAGCTCTTGCCGGTCAACAGATCAGTGCCTTTAAATGGCAGATCCACGGCATTATCTGCTGCACTGTAATTAAAGATATAGTGAATCTTCTTACCGTACTGATTGACTCCAGAACGGATAATCGTCGGAAACGAATAGTGGATGGCAGGGAGATCAAGTTTGGCTCTTTCAGCCGCACGTGCCAGCAGTTTCTCCATTATTCCTTTGGAAGGAACGGTCGCACTGTAGATGAGATGTCCCTTTCCAAATGCATTCTCTGTGATGCACGGCCACTGGCCAAAGAAAGGATGATCAACATAGGCCAGAGCTTTCGCTGTCTCCGGGATGATGAATTCCATCCAGTTGTCTACTCTACCGGTTAGTCCGGCATCATTCGGTTTGAGATTCAACCCATATATGCTTGAGTACTCTTGGTAATAAAACCCGCAAGCCTCACGCAATGGTCCGGGTGCTAAAGTATTGCGAACGGTGGACTCTTCATTGCAATAACCGCTCTTATAAAGCATTACCACTTCACCACCTTGTTTGACAAAGTCACTGATCTTAGTAAGCAGCTGATCGGATGCGATATACAAAGGTGGAATAACTAGTAATTTGTAGTTGCTGAAATCACTTTTCTTGTCGCAGGGAATAATATCCACCTCGATATTTTGCTTGTACAAGGCGTCATAAACCAGAGATATAGGATAATTATCGTTGTTACGATAGGGCATAAACTGCAAACCAAAATGGGAATCATGGCTATACAATATGGCGACTTTGTTCTCTTTCTTCAGATTGACAAGCTCCTTACCAATTTTCTTTAGTTCGCCGGAAGTCGTTTTAAACTCGTTGTAGATACGGTTTGGTTGCTGATCATGTCCGAGAATGCCCTTCCAATAGGTTTCTTGTCCGTAATGAAGAGTCGACCAGTGCCAATATTCTACCATATTGGAACCTGAAGCCAGATGGCTATAAACATTCTGACGCAACTGACCATCATAGGGCGGACGCTGATTCTTGCTATCCCAACCGATACCTTGCGCATTGGTTTCCGTCACAATGTAATTACCTCCGGTTACTGTGCGCATAAAATCGCCGGAATAAGCAACTGTTTCTCCATCCTGACCGTCTTGTACATCGTGATAGATATTGATCGCCGGATACTGCATCTGTCTGAAGCTCTCTACCTGATCTACATTGTGAAAGGCATTCATAAAGCAATGCGTGACAAACTGATCTTTGCGTTTGTATTCATTGACGATATCCACCTGCCAATTGAGGAAGTCAGCCACAGACTTACGGTTCCATCGCTCCCATTCGTTCTTGTACGCCGTACTTGTCACACCATCACGGGTATACAGATCCTCCCATGTATTCACGTTCATTCCCCAATAGTTCCACCCCCAAGCTTTGTTCAACGCCTCGAGATTATTATTGAACTTGTCTTTCAGATGGTTTCTGAAACCATCAAAATAATCGTGGTTGTTAATGCCACGTGCTTCACACTCATTGTCCACCTGATAGCCAATGATCGCGGGATTCTTGGCATAATGCTCCATCATCTTACGGATGATACGCTCGCTGTAGAATAAATAGGTCGGATTGGTAATATCCATATTCTGGCGAATACCATAATGGCTTTGGTTGCCATTCACTTGTTCGGCAAGAACTTCCGGATGACGTTGTGCCATCCAGGTTGGTATCGAATAGGTCGGTGTACCCAAAATAACTTTGATATCCGCTGCGTTGAGTTTTTCAAGTATCCGATCCATCCATTCAAATTCAAAGACCCCTTCCCTTGGTTCAAAAAGTCCCCACGAAGATTCTCCGATGCGTACCACAGACAAGCCGCAGTCTTTCATCATCTGAATGTCTTTGTCCAATCGTTCGGTAGGGTTATACTCGTTGTAATAAGCTGCTCCATATAAGATATTATCAAATACATATTGTGCTTGAGCAGAAGGAGAAGCAACACCAAGGAGTGCCGAAAAGGCTAATCCTTTGAAAAAGGGCATCAATTTGCGCATAAGAATCTCTGTTTT
>JAQUZH010000066.1 GCA_028691445.1 Bacteroidales bacterium
GACCTCGCTTCGCGTGCCGGATGGGGTGGTATTCAGACTTGGTTGTCATTCTATTTGAAGAGTCCGATGCACGATTTTGAACACAAACCGGTGCATGATCTATTTGAACAATTTGCCATGCTGAAAAATGCAATCCGTGAAATGGGCGGTTATGAAGCGGATCAGGAATTGGATTAAAATAGTATTGAACCTTGCATAGGCCAAGGCCGCACTTCTTAATAGTGCGGCCTTATTTTAAAGGTATAGGTGTAAAAGAAAAGGGCTCCGGTATTCCGAAGCCCTTTTCTTTTTATAGAGAGTATCCTTTCTTTACGATAAGAATCCCAGCAGTACGCCGGCAGCAACCGCCGAACCAATAACACCGGCTACGTTCGGTCCCATGGCATGCATCAACAGGTAGTTGGTTGGATCATATTCCAAACCGACATTCTGTGAGATACGTGCTGACATTGGAACTGCTGATACACCTGCATTACCAATAAGCGGATTGATCTTGTTGTCTTTGCTCAGGAAGATGTTGAAGAACTTCACAAACAAGACACCGGACATAGTAGCAATACAGAAGGCTACCAGACCTAAGAAGAAGATGAAAATAGTGCTCCATGAGATAAACTCAGAAGCTTGCGTGGAAGCTCCTACGGTCATACCCAAAAGTATCGTGATACTGTCAATTAACGGACCTTTTGCTGTGTCTGCCAAACGGCGTGTTGCACCACTCTCTTTGAGTAAGTTACCAAGGAAGAGCATACCCAGAAGAGGGAGTGCTGATGGCACTACAAAACAGGTAAGCAGCAATCCGATGATAGGGAAGATGATCTTTTCTGTCTGAGACACGGCACGTGCCGGTTTCATACGGATCAGTTTCTCTTTTTTAGTGGTTAGCAAACGCATAATTGGAGGCTGGATCAGAGGAACCATTGCCATATACGAATAAGCGCAGACTGCAATAGCACCCAGCAAGTTTGGTGACAATTTGGAAGAAAGGAAGATCGCTGTCGGACCGTCTGCTCCACCAATGATTGCGATACCTGCAGCCTGATTCGGTTCGAAACCTAAAAGCAAAGCTACCATGTAAGCTCCAAAAATACCAAATTGTGCTGCTGCACCAACCAAGATAAGCTTCGGATTGGAAATGAGCGCAGAGAAGTCTGTCATCGCACCAATACCGAGGAAGATGAGCGGTGGATACCAACCCTGTCTGACCCCTTGGTAAAGTATGTTGAGCACAGATCCTTCTTCATACACACCAATCTCAAGTCCGGCATTTGTGTCAAAAGGAATATTGCCGATCAGAATACCGAATCCGATAGGAATCAGTAGCATCGGCTCGAAACCGTGTCTGATAGCCAAATAGATGAAGAGTATTCCGACCAGAATCATGATCAAACCGCTTGCTGATGCATTCGCAAATCCGGTCAGAGTCCAGAAGTCACTCAAATTATTTAAAAGAAATTCTCCCATAGCATTATTCAATTACGATCAGATCTGCACCTTCCAGAACAGAATCCCCCTTGTTAACTTTGATTGCACTTACTTTTCCGTCTTTATCCGAATGGATGTTGTTTTCCATCTTCATTGCTTCCAGAATAAGTATGGTCTGACCACGTTTGATAACATCGCCTTCTTTTACTTTGATATCCAGAATGACACCGGGTAGTGGCGATTTAATTGCGGACTGGCTTTTTGTTGCTGCCTTAGGTGCAACTGCAACTTTTGGCGTTTCTACGCTGTTTGAGATGGAACGAGCAACCGGGTTTTGAACCGGTTTGTTGACAGGGCGATCCAGCTCTACGCTATAGGGTGCTCCATTAACCTCCACAGTAACGACATTCGTTTCATCTATATCATTGACCGTCACGTTGTAAAGGTTACCGTTAATTCTATACTTATATTGTTTCATTTTAGTTGATTTTTTAAGATTGTGATCAATGGATTAATGTTTTCTCGGGGTTTCAGTCAATGTGTAAATCTTTGAACTCCAAGGAGAATAGTTGCGTTTCACCTTGTTAATGGTGAGTACAGTATCCTCAATGTCGTGGACATTATCCTGATATTCATGCAAAGCCATACCAATGGCAGCATAAATCTCTCCGGGTGTATTCCCTAAATCTGTCTCTTTTTGTTCATTCTTGTTTGAAATCCCCTTGGATTTTATCTGGTTTTTCTTGTTGATCCAGATGGCGATTTTTCCAATAATTTTGAATGAAGTGGCTAGAAGAAGAAGACATGAAAATACGATGATCATAGCCATTATTGCCATTAAAAACCCAGAACCGTCATGAACCTTAAAAGACTCTATTTTTGAGTTTGAGTCTTTTGTCATGTTATTGGAACTTGGCGTTACATAGTGTTGATTGTCTTGTCCTTTAACAACCCAATTCAAACTACCATCATCTTCACGAGCATATGATTGATCGGCTAACAGGGTTCCTGCAGGTATAGTTACTTCATCGATGAGTGTTATACCGTTTGCGTCGTACAATCCAATCCAGTTCTCTTTCGTTGGGTCAAGTTTAAAACTTAAATGAAAAGTTCCACGGCTTGGAAGTCCATCAGCCCAAAATAGCAAGTGTTGACGTGGAGGTATTTCTGTCTGTATGTCTTCTTTGGGAATTGGATACATCCTGGGGTTATTCTTGTCGTTCGTCAAGAAACAACTTTCCACATTTACAGATGCAAAGGAGGAGTTGTACAACTCAATCCACGCACTGTGCAGACCATAATCATCCAGAAAGTTTGTTTCATTGGTGATCATTACTTCGTTTATTCTTACGCTTTTGACTCCTTGAGCTTCTGCTTTCAGGCAAATCGTTAAGAGTAGAACGAAGAATATCCCGATTGTTCTTTTATTCATAACAACTATCAGTTTAAAAGATTATAATGGAATATTTCCGTGTTTCTTTGCCGGATTAGTCAGCTTCTTTGTTTGCAATTGTTGCAAAGCGCGGATGATACGGAAACGAGTGTTTCTCGGTTCGATGATGTCATCGATATATCCGTATTTAGCTGCGTTAAATGGATTGGCAAACAACTTGGTGTATTCAGCTTCTTTTTGAGCAGTGAATGCAGCAGGATCTTCAGCTGATTTGGCTTCTTTCGCATATAATACTTCCACAGCTCCTGAACCACCCATTACGGCGATTTCAGCGGTTGGCCACGCATAGTTCATGTCGCCACGAAGTTGTTTACAGCTCATTACAATATGTGATCCACCATATGATTTACGAAGTGTAACGGTTACTTTAGGCACTGTTGCTTCGCCGTAAGCATATAACAATTTGGCTCCATGCAAGATCACACCGTTGTATTCCTGACCGGTGCCCGGTAAAAATCCCGGAACATCAACCAACGATACGATAGGAATATTAAATGCGTCGCAAAAACGGACGAAACGACCTGCTTTTCGGGAAGCATTACTATCAAGTACCCCTGCCAGATATTTTGGTTGGTTGGCAACAAGACCTACCGATTGTCCGTTGAAACGTGCAAATCCGATAATGATATTCTTTGCATAGTCTTTCTGTACTTCCAGAAATTCGCCGTTATCAACAATAGCAGCAATCACGTTGTACATGTCATAAGGAAGGCTTGGAGAATCAGGAATAATGTCATTCAGGGAATCTTCCAAGCGATCAATAGGATCGTTGCAGGTTGTAAATGGAGCTTCTTCCAGATTATTCTGAGGGATATAGCTTAGCAAACGACGAATCATTGCCAAACCTTCTTCTTCTGTTTTTGCTGTAAAATGTGTAACACCTGATTTGGTAGAGTGAATACTTGCACCTCCCAATGATTCTTGATCCACATCTTCACCTGTCACAGTCTTGACAACTTTCGGTCCGGTGAGGAACATATAGGAAGTTCCTTCCATCATCAGTGTAAAGTCTGTCAGTGCCGGAGAATAAACTGCACCACCTGCGCAAGGACCAAAGATACCGGAGATCTGTGGAATCACACCGGATGCTAAGATATTGCGTTGGAATATTTCTGCATATCCTGCAAGTGCATTGATGCCTTCTTGGATACGAGCTCCACCTGAATCATTGATGCCGATAACAGGAGCACCCATTTTCATAGCTTGATCCATCACTTTGCAGATCTTAAGCGCCATGGTTTCAGACAAAGACCCTCCGAAAACGGTAAAGTCTTGTGCAAAAACATAAATAAGACGGCCGTCAATTGTACCATAACCGGTAACGACGCCGTCTCCTAAAAATGATTTCTTCTCTTGTCCGAAGTTGTGGCAACGATGTTCGACGAACATATCCATTTCTTCAAAACTACCATCGTCAAGCAGCATGGCGATACGTTCACGGGCTGTGTATTTCCCTCTCTCGTGTTGCTTTTCAATCGCTTTTTCACCGCCACCAATTCTTGCTTTGGCGCGCAGTTCGATAAGCTCTTTTACTTTTTCAAGTTGGTTACTCATAGGATATTTAATTTGAAAGTTATTGTTTGATTATTTCTGACATAGTTCGGTCAGTACACCTTTGGTAGATTTTGGATGAAGAAAAGCAATCTTCAAACCTTCGGCGCCATTGCGTGGAGCTTTGTCGATCAAACGGATGCCTTGACTTTCTGCATCAGCTAATGCATCAGCAACGTTGTCTACAGCATATGCTATGTGGTGTACGCCTTCGCCTTTGTTCTCGATAAATTTAGCAATCGTTCCTTCGGGATCAGTAGATTCCAAAAGTTCGATTTTTGTTTGTCCGATCATAAAGAAGGCTGTTTTTACTTTCTGATCAGCAACTTCTTCGATGTTGTAACATTTTAGTCCCAATACGTTTTCGTAATACGGAATTGACTCTTCGATGCTTTTTACAGCAATGCCAATGTGCTCAATGTGTGTAGCTTTCATAAGATTTAAAAAATTCTTTTTTTGTAAGTATAAACTGGGTGCAAATTTATTGTTTTTATATCCATTCGGGGAATGAATGGCTATTTATTTTCTAAAATCTGACGGAAAGTTCAGAATAATGCGTAGATTTTCGGAACGAAGATCAGCAGTCCGATGATGACCGAAAAGAACGCGCAAATCAGTACTGCGCCTGCCGCAAGATCTTTGATTATTCCGGCATCCGGATGATAGTCTGGAGAGATTTTGTCAGTCAACCGTTCAATGGCGGTATTGATTATTTCTGCGGCAAAAACTGTTGAGATACAGAGGAAAATAGCAATCCATTCCATGATTGATATCCGAAAGAATAATCCGGCTGAAATGACCAGGATTGTGATCAGGCTGTGTATCCATGCGTTGTGCTCTTGAGTCATGCAAATGCATATCCCGCGGAATGCATACATAAAACTTTTTAATCGGGCACGAGTACTAAAAGGCTTCATTGTAAGTTTAATACTACTATTGTAGCAAAGTGGAGCATAGCGGACTCGAACCGCTCACCTCGACACTGCCAGTGTCGCGCTCTAGCCAGATGAGCTAATACCCCGGATCGGCGGCAAAGATATAACTAATTTTGATTCTTATCAAATACCTCCTTAAAAACATACGTTACTTTTCAATAATTCATCAAATAGGTTGGCGAAAAACTATTAAATGTTTTTGCGGTTGGATTCTGATGCGTTTGCAAAGGTACAAAGTCTGCTATTCATCCGTTGTTTCTACTCCTTTTTTGTAGCTTTGCAACTCAATAGATTGGAGCAATGAAAGAACGAATTATTCTCGGAATAGATCCCGGCACAACAGTAATGGGCTACGGACTGATTAAAGTGACAGGAAATGACCCCGAACTAATCGTCATGGGTGTACTTTTACTAAGCAAGGAAAAAGATCATTACCTGAAGCTCCGACGAATTTTTGAGCGCGTATTAGGTTTGATTGAACAATACCATCCCGACGAACTGGCAATTGAAGCACCGTTCTTTGGCAAGAATGTGCAATCGATGCTCAAACTCGGGCGTGCGCAAGGAGTGGCTATGGCAGCGGCTTTATACCGGGATATACCGATCTCAGAATATGCTCCGCTGAAAATTAAAATGGCGATTACGGGCAACGGTAAAGCGACCAAGGAACAGGTGGCAGATATGTTACAGCGCTATCTGAAGATCCCTCAGGATCAAATGATTTCACCTTTAGATGCCACAGATGGTCTGGCAGCTGCTGTATGTCACTTCTTTCAGACCAATCGTCCGTTGAGTGAAAAGAAATATACTAGCTGGAAGGATTACATTGCGCAACACCCGAATACTGTCAAGAAGAATTAACGAGAACCTGCCTCTTTTTTCTTCTCTGATTTTTTAACCTTCGGTTTGGGAATGTCAATAGGCTTGGTAATGACAATAGTGGGCTTGAATGGTTCAAAGCTTTTCGTCTTTATTTCCATCAGCTTTGTAATCTTAAAATCACTGGGTTTACCTATGTTCTGGATCAACACTTTAGCTACACCCTGACGAATGAAACCCAATTTTTTGGCAGCTGCATAAGATACATCAATGATACGTGAAGAAGCAAATGGCCCCCTATCTGTAACCCTCACAATTACAGTTTTGTTATTTCTCAAATTAACCACCCGTACGAATGTTCCAAAAGCGAATGTCCGATGAGCCGCGGTGAGATCTTCTTTATCATGAATCTCCCCGTTAGCCGATTTCTTGCCGTGAAAGGAATGAGCATAATAGGATGCGTACCCTATCTGATTTTGTGAAAAAGAGTATAGGATGAAGCAGTAGAAGAACCCGTGAAACAGAAAATACCTTTTACTGTTTTTCATTGATAAACTCATATTGAGCAAAAGTAATAAATTCTTTTTATTACTTTTGTTTCCATACATAAAAATGCAAGATGATCAATCAACAGAATTTTAAAAGACTTTACCTAAAAGATACTTCTTTTGCCAATTTAATGACCAAAAGAATTTTCAATGTTTTGCTTATTGCCAGTCGTTATGATGCTTTTATGCTTGAGGATGATGGACGGGTGGATGAGCTTATATTTAACGAATACACCTCGCTCAATTTACGTTATCCACCCCGTTTTTTTCAGGTTACAACCGAAGAGGAAGCCATGCATCAGTTAGATGACAGAACTTTTGATCTGGTTATTTGTATGCCCAGTGGTTTGAAAGATGATAGTTTTGCAATGGTAAAACGAATCAAAGGTTCTTATCCACATGTGCCAATCGTTGTGCTTACTCCCTTTTCCAGAGAGGTGTCGCAATCGATAGCTAATGAGGATTTGAGTGGAATCGACTATGTGTTTAGCTGGTTGGGTAATACCGAACTTCTTGTTGCCATCATCAAACTAATTGAAGATAAAATGAATCTGGAACAGGACGTACAATCCGTCGGAGTTCAGGTGCTTTTGTTGGTTGAGGATTCGATCCGGTTTTATTCCTCAATATTGCCGCATCTGTATAAGTTTGTTTTAAATCAATCTCAGATATTTGCTAAAGAGGCTTTAAACGGACATGAGTGTATGCTTCGAATGCGAGGTCGTCCGAAAATAGTATTGGCTCGTAGTTATGAAGAAGCCCAATCGATCTATGACAAGTATCGCCATAATATGTTGGGCATTATCTCGGATGTCTCTTTCATGAAAGAGGGGGAAAAAGATAAACAGGCCGGAATCAAGTTCTGTTCCTATGTGCGGAGTACGAATAAAAACATCCCGTTGATTATAAACTCTTCTGACCAGGAAAACGAGAAAGCGGCGCATGATCTGGGAGCCAGTTTTGTGTCGAAGCAGTCGAAAAAGCTTCCTGTTGATATTAAGAAGTGTGTGATGAGTAATTTTGGTTTTGGCGATTTTATTCTTAAAAATCCCGTTACCGGAGAAGAAGTGGCCCGACTGACTAATCTAAAAGATCTGCAAAACAATATTTTTGCAATTCCTGAACATACGTTGCGATACCATTTGGGACATGATGATATGTCACGCTGGCTCTATTCCAGAGCGATGTTTCCTATTGCCGAGCTAATAAAAAAGATGGATGTGGATGATTACGATAATATTGATGAGTGTCGCAAGATTATATTTGATACTGTCGTTGAATATAGAAAGATGAAGAATAGAGGAGTCGTCGCTGTTTTCCAACGCGATCGATTTGATAAGTATTCTAATTTTGCCAGGATAGGGGATGGTTCATTAGGAGGGAAAGGACGCGGACTTGCTTTTATTGATTCGATTATAAAACGATATCCCGAACTGGGCGAGTTTGATAAGGCTCGTGTGACAATTCCCAAAACAGTCGTTTTATGTACAGATCTTTTCGATGAATTCATGGAGTCAAATAATTTGTATCAGATCGGACTATCGGATCTTCCGGACGAACAGATTCTGCGATATTTCTTAAAAGGACAGTTGCCGGATTCATTAATAGAAGATCTTATGGCATTTTTTGATGCGGTGAAAAGTCCTGTTGCCATACGATCGTCCAGTTTGTTGGAAGACTCCCATTACCAACCGTTTGCCGGAGTTTATTCAACCTATATGGTGCCTTATCAGGTTGATAAATATGAAATGCTCCATGCTGTCAGCAATGCCATAAAAGGAGTGTATGCATCCGTTTTTTATAAGAATAGTAAAGACTACATGATGGCTACGCAGAATGTGATTGATCAGGAAAAGATGGCGGTTATACTCCAAGAGGTCTGTGGCAAAAGTTATGGATCGCGTTATTATCCCTCTTTTTCGGGTGTGGCACGATCGCTAAACTTTTATCCGATTGGTGATGAGAAAGCGGAAGAAGGTATTGCAAATGTGGCAGTTGGTTTAGGCAAATATATCGTGGATGGAGGAATGACTCTTCGTTTTTCTCCCGCTCATCCCCATAATATCTTGCAGATGAGTTCGCTCGACTTTGCTCTTCGTGAGACACAAACTCGCTTCTATGCGCTGGATCTTGTGGATACGAAATCAGAGATTTCTACGGATGATGCGTTTAATTTAGTCAAAATTCCGATAAAGGAAGCAGAGAACGATGGGGCGCTGAAGTATCTTGTATCTACCTTCGATCCCTATGATGGCGTGATCCGGGAGGGTTTCTATGAGGGGGGACGTAAAATTGTTTCTTTTGTCAATGTGCTTGAGCATGATATGTTCCCTTTGGCAGAGTTGCTGGATTTCATTTTGAAATTAAGTGCAAAGGAGATGGCGCGACCTGTGGAGATCGAATATGCCGCTAATCTGGATGATGAAAACCATGAGAATGTTTTTTATCTTTTGCAGATCAGACCTATTGTCGATAACACCTCCGATCTGAATGAAGATCTTACACTCATTCCTGATGAGGATAAACTGATTTATTCTAGGAATGCCCTTGGGCATGGAATTATTAATACCATTCAGGATGTTGTCTATGTAAAGTCTGATCAGTTTCGTCCGAACTATAATCAACTGATTGCTTATGATGTGGAAAAAATGAATAAGCAATTTTTGCAAGAAGGGAAAAATTACATTCTTGTCGGTCCCGGACGATGGGGTTCCAGTGATGATTGGTTAGGTATCCCCGTCAAATGGCCAAACATATCTGCCGCAAGAATTATTGTCGAATCCGGTTTGGAGAATTATCGTGTAGATCCGAGTCAGGGAACTCATTTCTTCCAGAATCTGACCTCTTTTGGAGTGGGATACTTCACGGTTAATCCATTTATGAAAGACGGAATCTTTGATGAAGCATATCTGAATACGCTTCCTGCTGTGACTGAGACAAAGTTTGTAAGACATGTGCGTTTTGACTATCCGCTTGAGGCAAAAATAGATGGGAAAAAGAATATTGGGGTCGTCCTGAGGCCTAAAGAGGTGTAGTGAGCGTCTTTTCCGGATTGAATGCTTCTGCAGCACAAACGTATCCTTCTTCATACAAAGCGCACAGCTTGTCTGTGTCTTTTTCGATACGATCCACAGAGATCTGTTTCTTCGGACGGATTACCAAGACCTTTCCTTCTGCTTCCAATTCGGACAGATACTCAAGTGTCTGATTGTACTCCTTTGCTCTGTTTTGTATTTTCTCGCGTAGCAGAGGAAATTTCTTATATAGAAAGGATGGAATATGCTTTTTGTTTTCTTCCTTTCTATATTCTTTGTTGCGCGTCAAAACCACTACAGCTTTTGAATACCCTTGGCTAAAGGCGCGACGTATGGGTATCGCATCACTGATACCTCCGTCAAGCATGGGGATGCCATCTACTTCTACAATTGGGCAAACAAAAGGAAGACTGCTGGATGCTCTGGCTATTTTTAACAGGCGGACTTTGTCTTTTTTCTCTTCCAAATAGGCAGCTTCTCCAGTCAGACAGTTGCAGGTCACCATTTCAAACCGCTGAGAGGAGTTGAAATAGTAGTCGTAATGATATGGAATGATCCTTTCCGGAAAGTCATTAAACAACAAGTCGAAATCCATGATACACTTCTTGGTCAGAAGAGGTTTGATGCCAATGTAGTTATATTCTTGCAGCAGTTCGATGTTACAGCGATGTGCTCTTCCGCGTTGATTGGATAGATAAGACAAACCATTGCAGGCCCCGGCTGATACCCCGATTGTATATTCAAAGTGCATCTGGTGATCCATCAAGTAGTCTAAGACTCCTGCTGTAAAGACTCCCCGCATCCCTCCGCCTTCTAGAACCAATGCTGTTTGGCTCAAATTAATGTCTATGGATGGTTTCATTAATACTTGATTCGACCTCCTCCGTAAAAGCTCTCTTTATAATACGGAAAGTGCAGGTCATCAATGCGGACTCCTTTCGATGTGGTGGCATGGACAAACTTCTCTTTGCCCAGGTAGATGCCGACATGAAAATCTGTTGGCTTAGGGATGCTGAAGAAGACAAGATCACCTTCTTTGAGTTTGCTTTTTTTGATGCTATTGGATGCTTTGCAGTATCCTTCTGCGGTACGTATGTTTGGCTCCAGGCCATATGCCTTTGCAAGAATTACTTTTACCAGTCCGGAGCAGTCAATACCTGATTTTGAATTACCCCCGTACCGGTATGGAACTCCAATCCATTCGTCCACTACTTTACGTAACTGTTTGTCTTTAATAAAAGAGACCTCGGCGTGTCTGATTGTACGTGACTTTGTGGCACAACTGGTAATGAATGTGCCGATCAGTGCCAAAATGCAGAGTTGGAAAAGAATTCGTTTCATATCAGAAGATTAAGAGTTCGCGGTATAATCGTTGTATAGGTAGCCCCATCACATTGAAATAGGAACCGGAGATTGATTCTACGCCAATGTATCCAATCCATTCTTGTATTCCGTATGCGCCGGCTTTGTCGTACGGTTGATAGTTAGTAACGTACGAATATATCTCCTCATCACTCAATGATGCAAAAGTTACTTTTGTGCTTACGACAAAGCTTTTTTGTTTCTGAAGTGTGGTCAGTGTTACACCTGTAAAGACCTCGTGTGTATGTCCGGAGAGATCTTTGAGCATGGAGATCGCATCCGCTTCATCGACCGGTTTGCCATACACTCTATTGGATAGCCAAACAATCGTGTCTGCTGTAATAAGTAACGTTCTTTCCTGAAGCATTGTACGAAAAGCATCTGCTTTTTTTGCTGAGATGAAGAGTGGGATATCACCTCCCTGCAATGTTTCAGGATAACTTTCGTCAATGTCAGGCAAGGTACATACTGAAAAGTCTATATCCAGACCGCTTAGCAGCTCTTTCCTTCTCGGTGATTGAGAGCCGAGAATAATGTCATATTTCGTTTTAAAGTCTTTCATCTTTTGCTTTTTCAATTACCATCCGAATGCTTCTCCTTGCATCCATAATCCCTGGGCTTTCATCGTCTGCTCAATTACATCCCTTCCGCAACCGGTTCCTCCGGCTTTATGGGAAATGTATAAAGCGATCTTTTTTATCTCAGGCGAAGCGTCTGACGGACAAGCTGGAAGTCCGGATTCCATCATGACCTGATAGTCTGGAATGTCATCCCCCATATATAAGATCTCTTCCTTTGCCAATCCGTATTTTTCTTTGAATTCCATAAACGGCTTCATCTTAATTGAAGCTTTCATATAGATATCTTTTACTCCTAAACGTTCAAATCGTTCTTTTACGGAATTTGTATTTCCTCCTGTGATAATGGCAATATGAAATCCCGCCTTTACGGCAAGTTGCATCGCGTATCCATCTTTGATATTGACCGTTCGCATCGGTTCGCCGTTTGGGTGAAGTGGAATGATGTCACACGATAAAACTCCGTCAACATCAAAGACAAAAGCTTTTATTTTTTTGAGGTCGTAGTTAATTGTACTCATTTCGAACTTATCTCTTTTGAAAATGAAAAATGCTTTGGCTCAACAGCCGATAGATTTCCTGAAATTCCGGATGATCTTTCAGCATCTCAATTTGTTTGTTTATTATATTTTGATCGTAGCGAACTGCCGGACCTGTTTGTGCTTCTAATGGTGATAGTTTCTGAACTTTTGCAGCCGTTTCCTGAATCAAAGGAAGCAATACTGAAAAAGGAAGGCCTGTTTCACGAATAATCTCACCTGCAATCGAATACAGATGGTTTGTAAAGTTACAGGCAAATACAGCCGATAAATGTAGCCGCTTTCTTTTCTCTGAATCTAAGAAATAGGACTTTGACGAGAGTATATTAGCCATTTTTTGGATACCGTCCAGGGTTTTTTTATTTGAACCTTCCAGAAAAAAAGGAATTAGAGAGAAATCGACCTCTTTTGTTTTGCTGAATGTTTGCAGAGGATAAAGCACTCCATAAGATTCCTTGTAAGGGGCAAACAGATTCATTGGCATACTTCCGGAGGTGTGTACCCAAAGTCCGTTTGTATGCGGCATTTTAGATGCGACTTCCTCTAGTACAGTATCTTTTAAGGCAAAGATATATATATCAGCTTCAGATGTGATCTCAGATAGCTTTGAACAGGGTAATGCTCCAATTTTCAGGGCTAATTGAGAAGCCGCTTCTTTAGTGCGGCTGAATACCTGAATGATCTTTATGTCTCTTTTATGCAAGCACAGTGCTAACTGGGTAGCCAGATTGCCTGCTCCGATGAAGGTTACTGTTGGACTTTCTTTGAGTATCATTTCCGTAAATAGAATAATATCATTACGATCCCGACTACAGTGAATAATAAAGGCCACATGTATTCAGCATAGGCTTGTTGCCATTGAAAGTAGGCTTGTAGCCGGAGTATTATACCTATTCCAAGTAGAACAGAGCCAATAGTCCTGTTTCGTTTGCACAACAAAAAAATAATCCCTCCATATAGGAAGAAGTTTTTCCAGTCGAAAAGCATCTTATAAACATCATAGGAAAACAGATGAAGTTTGCTTATAAGGAGCATGATCCCAAGGAAAATAGATGTGATTCCCCATGCGAGTAAATCACCACTTTTGCTTGAAGAGCGACTTTTTGCCATAAATTATTCTGCTTGAGTTTGCTTGAAAGAGCCTA
>JAQUZH010000067.1 GCA_028691445.1 Bacteroidales bacterium
CGATGATGATCAGTAAACTGTTGCTCATGTCTGCTTCACCTGCATAACTGTGCATGCCTCCCAGAAAGTAATTGACTCCAAAGTAGGTCATTAGAATGGACGAAAAGGCGAAAAGGAGATAGCTGTGGAAGAAAAAGGAGGATGTAAACCACTTCATTGAGACGCGGTGAAAAGCAAGACTGTATATAATAAAGGAGATGAGTGCCCAAACCTCTTTGGGGTCCCATCCCCAGTAGCGACCCCATGAAATGTTGGCCCATACTGCTCCGATAAAGATGCCGACGCCCAACAAGAGTGTGCAAGGGTATAAGAAGAGCTCCGAAAGGAGTTTGAGCCGTTCGACGTACTCAAGGGTATGCGAAGCGGTCTCTTTCTTTGCAAACAGCAGAATGAAAAGAGCGATCAGGCTGTTCATCGTCATGAATCCGGCCAAGGCGTAGGCCATCATGAGTACGGCAACATGGATGGTGAGTAGCGGCGAAGTAAGCACCGGTACCAAGGGTGTGATCTGCGGGTTGAGCATTGCAATATGAGCAACCAATAACGTGAATCCCGAGAGGAGTATGCCCAATGAAGAGAGGAGAATGCCTTTGCGAATGGAGAGCATAGCGATCAGCAGGGCACTCCACGAAACAATCAACATCGTCTCATAGCCGTTACTCATCGGGATGCGTCCGGATATATAGCTTCGTAAAAGCAAGGCGAGCGTTTGAGCCAGGAAGAGGAGAACCAACGTTACTTGGACGGCAAGATAAACTCTCTTATCTACCGTTTTGTTTTTTACGGCATACAAAATGACAGTGAACAGCAAAATCAGTCCGACCGTCAGATTGACCATAAAGAGTATTTTGAACGGATTTGTGCGGTTATAAAGTAATTCGGCGTCCTTCTTTGTTTCAGAAGGCAAGGTGATGCTTCCGTTTGTTTGCTGATACGAAGCGATATGAGAAAGGAGGTCGGATGCCAGCTTCTCTTCATTCTTCGAAATACATACGAAATACATCGCGAGTGTACCCTGAATAAAACTCTTCTCTTTTTCCGTCACGGACGAAGGCAACTCGTCGGCAGGCGCCACCCATTGTATCTTTCCATCGTCTCCTTTGATCGGAAATATGTTCAGGTAATATCTCTGCTGGAGCATCCAGATAAGTTGAATCTGTTCATGTATTTGTTGGACTTCTTTTTGAAAGGGATCTTTTTTTTGCTCTTGTGTAGATTGGTCCACATAAGGAGCCAGTTTATAGTTTCCCTGAATATCAAAGAAATCATTGTATGAGGCTCTTTCATTCAGTCCCAGTTCTTCTCTGAGCTGACTGCTTTTGACTTTGATGATGGGTTCGTTGTTCCATCTGTCCGGGAAAAAAAGAAACCCGGTAAAAAACTGCTCCGTACTCATTCCCTCATAACTTTGTTTGCCTGTGAGTTTGAGAATAAAGTCTGAAGCGAGTGTCTGTAACGGAGAGATGCGTCCGTTATACTGTACCCATAAATGCGTGAACTGCTTAGCCTGCTCTTCACTTAACGTGCTTTTCCCTTCATTGAGAGTAGCGCTTTTGGCAGGAGACCCCAGCGTCAGAAGGATCAACAGCACCAGGCTCCCTTTCAACAGCGGGTGGCGAAGTAACGTGCGAAACCGTCCTTTGGAAGCTGCTAGAATCCAGATGGAAGCAAGAAGTAACAAGATGTATCCGGTATAGGTAATAGGGATGCCATAGATGTCGCGCGACACAGAGAGGATGCTTCCCTGATGATCCTCATCAAACGAAGACTGGTAAAAACGATATCCACGGTAATCCAGAATGCGGTTCATCGAGACCGTTTCATTCTTTTCTGTTCCTTTTTCTGAATCACTGATGGTTAGTCTGCTGATGTAATCACGCGGTTGCATCGTTCCTTTATAATGAGCAATCTCAAACTCATCCAGATGAAGGGTGAACGGAATGCGCATGCTTGAACGCTCTGCAGGCAGGATGATTGTATTCGTCGTTTCTCCTTTTCGTAGATGAACATATCCGTTAAACGAAGTCAGATGAGTCATCAGCGCACCGAGAAGTATCACAACAAAGGAACAGTGCAGCAGAAAGACCGGCTTTTGATGGTAGAATCCATGACACAGAATATAAATGATCCCTAATGCCGTTGTGAATATCCATAGTAGCATAAACCAAAAGGAATGGTATATTTGAACGTTGACAAACTCACTACCCATATTCTTTTCAATAAGAGTAGCGACACCTAATACGATAAGTATAAGGGATATAAATAGGAAAGAGAATTTCCCGCTGAGTTGAATGAGTTTTTCCATTCTGATTATTTTTACGAATGTATTTGATCGCAAAAGTAGCTCTTTTTCTTTGTTTTTGTCTATATTTGCATGCTAACACATATAGAAAAGGATGAAAGAACAAATATTGCTTCCTGCGGAATGGGAAAAACAGAGTGCAATCTTGATTGCATGGCCTCAAAAGGATTCCGATTGGAGTGAGGTGTATGATGAAGTAGTGGCTTTTTATTCAGAGTTGGTATATGCGATATGGGCCATTCAGAAAGTGATTATACTAACAAAAAAGAAACACGAAACCCAGCTTCAACTATTTCGGACAGACTATTATCCGGAAAATGTGATATTCGTCGAGTGTCCCACCAATGATACATGGACACGTGACTATGGAGCGATCACAGTAATCAAAAATGGTCTTCCTGTATTTGTCGATTTTCAGTACAATGCCTGGGGACTTAAGTTTGCTGCTGATAAAGATAATCAGGTCAATACTTGGTTGAAGAACTCCGGTTTGCTCAAGAAAACGGTGAAGTACAAAAACTATCTCGATTTTGTGTTAGAAGGAGGCTCTATTGAATCGGATGGAAACAAGACTGTGATGACTACTACCCACTGCCTGATGGCTCCAAACCGCAATGCAGGATGGACGAAGGAACAGCTCGAAATGCAACTGTTGCGTCTGTTTGGCGCCGAACAGATCCTTTGGCTCAATTATGGTTCGCTGCAAGGAGATGATACGGATGGTCATATTGATACCCTTGCGCGTTTCTGTCCGGATAATGTCATTGCCTATGTCCAATGTGAGGATCCCGAAGATGAGCACTATCAGGAACTATCCTCGATGGAAAATGAATTGAAGAGTTTTCGCAATATAGAAGGAGAACCTTACAAACTGGTGCCGTTACCAATGCCTGATGCGATATATAAAGACGGTCAACGTCTTCCTGCTACGTATGCTAATTTCCTGATTATGAACGAACGTGTACTTTGTCCGACATACAATCAGCCGGCAAACGACCAAAAAGCAATTGCAATCTTGCAGTCGCTGTTCCCTACGCGTAAAATCAAAGGAATCAAGAGCACGGTGTTAATCACACAAGGAGGGTCCTTGCATTGCTCAACGATGCAGTTCCCGGAAGGCGTTTTTTAAGAATAGAGAGATAGGATATATGGATACATCATTGAGAGTAGGACTTATTCAGCGGGCAATCTCTGCTGACATAGATAATAATATGAAGCGTTTGGCAGAGGGAATTCGCCAATGTGCTGAAAGAGGTGCCAAGTTGGTTGTGTTGCAAGAATTGCACAACACCGTCTATTTCTGTCAAACGGAAGATACGACACTGTTTGATCTCGCCGAACCGATTCCCGGACCTTCTACGGAGTATTACGGAAAGTTAGCTTCGGAGTTGGGGATTGTGTTGGTCACCTCGTTGTTTGAACGTCGTGCTCCGGGCTTGTATCATAATACGGCTGTCGTTTTTGAGAAAGACGGTTCGATAGCTGGTAAATACCGCAAGATGCATATCCCGGATGATCCGGCCTACTACGAAAAGTTTTATTTCACGCCCGGAGACCTGGGCTTCGAACCGATCACAACATCGGTCGGTACACTCGGTGTATTGGTATGTTGGGATCAGTGGTATCCTGAAGCAGCCCGCTTAATGGCACTTCGTGGGGCCGATATTCTTATTTACCCAACGGCAATAGGCTGGGAGAGTTCGGATACTCCTGAAGAACAGCAACGTCAATTGGATGCCTGGCGTATCTCTCAACGGGGACATGCTGTGGCTAATGGGTTACCGGTGGTTTCCGTGAACCGTGTCGGACACGAGGCGGATCCTTCGGCGCAAACCAATGGTATTCTCTTTTGGGGCAACAGCTTTGTGGCTGGTCCGCAGGGAGAAATAGTGGAGATGGCCCCTTCAACGGAAGAAGCTACTTTGGTGGTTGATATCGATAGGAAACGCTCTGAAGAGGTGCGACGCATCTGGCCTTTCTTGCGCGATAGGCGTATTGACTGCTATGACAAAATCAATCGTCGCTTCCTGGACGAATAAAAACTTTGCACACGCAACGAATGGATCTTATCAAACGACTTAGGGTCTCTTTCCTCTCCCGGGAAGGAGAGTATCTTATTGTGGAAAAGAGTGACGGGGAGAGCGTACGGGTCCGCTTCTCCACCTCGCTGAAACTGTGGGAAAAGGCACCCCTCAATCTGCTTCATACGAGCATGGACGAGGAGGGCATTTATATCCCTGAGTTTATTATTCTGGAGCCTGATTATCTGCTCAATGTCACATCGCTCTCTGAATGTTACAAAGATTATGGTTCGCATCCGTTGAACTATGTCCTGGCTAAGTTTATGCCCGTTTCAGATTCGAAGTATATCCTGCTGGGAAATACAGCCAATATGTTTCTCGACGAACTGATCTACGGGGGAGAGAACGGGGATGTGCGATATGAGACGGTGATCCGCAAGGTCTTTAAGCAATATCCTTTTGAATTGACGACTTGTCCGGAGTTGCAAACAGTTTCGGGAGAGAGAGACTTTTTCGCTTCCACCAAACAGCATTTTGGTCATATCCAACAAATCGTTCGCGACCTCTTCGGGGATGATCCGAAAGGAGAAAAAGCAAGCCGGGTCATTCTGGAACCTTCCTTCATCTGCGAACCGTTGGGTATTCAGGGAAGGCTCGATTTGTTGATGCAGGACTATGCCATGCTGATTGAATTGAAATCGGGAAAAGCCGTGGAGACGTGGCCGTCGCAATCGTATGAGGAGGCAAAGCAGAATCATTACATGCAGATCTTGCTCTATCAGGCCATGCTTGAGTTTTCAATGGATCTACCCCACGAACAGGTGCGCACGTTTCTCTTATACTCTAAATACCCGGTGTTGGCACAGCAAAAACACTCCCGTGAAGCACTTTGCCGGGTCTTGGACTTACGCAACCGGATTGTCGCCAATGAGTATTGGACGCAACAATGTAACAGGATAGAGGTGACGGATCATTTTCTCTCCATGATTGTACCCGAACGGCTCAATGAGGTGAAGCGGAATGACAACTATTGGCACAAATATCTGCGCCCCTCTTTGGAGGAGTTTGGCACTTCATTAAATAGGTTGAGTGAGTTGGAACGCGCCTATTTTATGACCATCTATACCTTTGTTACGAAAGAACAGTATCAGAACCAAACCGGCAATGGAGATCAAGTCTCTCTGCCCGCTACCACCAAACTCTGGAATGCGTCGCTGGAAGAGAAGAAAGAGGCGGATGCGATCTTCTATGATCTGAAAATGATCAGTAACCGAGCGTCAGAAGAAGATCATACAGTCACACTGGCTATTCCGGAGTATGAAGGAGGGTATCTGCCAAACTTCAGAAAAGGAGACGTTGTCGTGCTTTATGAACGAACGAACAGCGATGACCGTGTGAGTAACAGACAGGTATTCAAAGGTTCACTGGAAGCAATGGATGAGAAGACGCTTAAAATAAGACTACGCAACAGACAAAAGAACCGGCTGATCCTCTCCGATACACACCTTTATGCCGTAGAGCACGACTACATGGATACAACCTATCTTTCGATGTGTCGTTCGCTCTATTATTTTATGCATGCCCGAAAAGAACGGAGAGATCTCTTGCTTGCTCAACGCCAACCGATGGTTGATGAGCTGAAGTTTGCGGAGATCGAACGAACGGAAGATGATACTGAAAGGGCTGTTCTGAAAGCTTTTCATGCACAGGATTATTTCTTGTTGGTGGGCCCTCCCGGTACCGGCAAGACTTCACGCGCGCTCAAACAGATGATTCAGATGTATCTGGAGAAAAGCGAAGGTAGCATTCTCTTGCTTTCGTACACCAATCGTGCCGTCGATGAAATGTGCCGCACCTTGAGAGCCATATCAGAAGCACTTCCCTATATCCGAATCGGCAACGAACTGACCTCCGATGAGGCTTCAAATCCTTGTTTGTTGGAAAACAAAATGGAGGGTTTATCCAAGCGGAGTGAGGTGCGCGAATTAATTGAAAAGAACCGTATTTTTGTCGGAACGGTAGCGTCAATCTCTTCCAAAATGTCCCTATTCAATTTGAAGAGTTTTGAAGTGGCCATCATTGATGAGGCTAGTCAGATACTCGAGCCACACTTGCTTGGTATTCTTTCTGCCTGTACACATAGAGGGGAGAATGCCGTTCGCCGGTTTGTCATGATTGGCGACCATAAGCAGTTGCCGGCTGTCGTACAGCAATCGGACAAAGATACAGAAGTGCATGCTCCTTCGTTGAATGCGTGCGGTATCAACAACATGAACATCTCTTTGTTTGAAAGATTGTACAGGTGGAACAGGTTTGCAGGCAATTCCTCTTCTTATGATATGCTTCGTCAACAAGGCCGCATGCATCCGGTGGTGGCCTCTTTTGTCAATGATTATTTTTACGACGGACAGTTGGAGTTGGTTCCTCTTGAGCATCAGTTGGATCTGCTCGATTATGAATATGACTGGAACAACGGAGTAGAAGCTTTTCTGGCCAGAAACAGGATTGGTTTTGTTCCTTCTGTTGCGGAAAGAGAACGTGTCTCTTTCAAGAGCAACGAATCGGAGGCGATGATTATTGCTGAGATGGCCTCCGGGATACTCTCGTTGTATGAACGGAATGGCCTGACATTTGATCCGGAAACAACCTTAGGGATTATCACCCCTTATCGAAGTCAGATAGCCATCATTCGCAAAGCACTGCAAAAGAAGCAACTTCCTTTGCTTGACAATGTGGTGGTGGATACCGTTGAACGCTTCCAGGGGAGTCAAAGAGAGGTCATTCTCTATTCCTTTTGTGTCAATCATGATTTTCAACTCCAGATGCTATCCAATGAAATTGAGGAAGATGGAGTGATGATCGACCGCAAACTGAATGTCGTCATGACGAGAGCCAAGAAACAGCTTTTTATGACCGGGGTGCCGGAGCTCATACAATTGAATCAGACCTATCGCAAACTACTGAATCATATTACAGAAAAGGGGGAGTATTACGCTTGTTTGCCGCAAGAATTTGTTTCGACTGGTTTTTAATTTAGAATGATTGACTTTTGCTATTGATTAGTTGCTCAAGTTAATCGAATCAGCTACTTTTGCGTTGTTACGTTATACTTAACTAAAAGAAGAATGAAAAGGATATACATTGCTTTGTTTTATCTGCTGTCTGTTATTCAGATGCAGGCGCAAGAGAAAAAGATGAACAATTTCTGGGGGCTGGATTATAGCATGAATAAAGAAACCGTTTATCAGTTTGTCAAGGAAAAGAATGAAAACAAAGGTTTGTCGGTCACAAATGGTACAACTCAGATCGTTGTGGATAATGTATTGCTTGATGGTGAACGCTATCGGTATGTGCTTCTTGACTTTTATCACGACAAACTTCTGGCCGGTTTTTTCTCAAAGAAAATAAAAGAGAACGAAGAAGCGACCCTGACTTTCCTTCGGATAAGAGAGTCGCTGACGACCAAGTATGGTGAACCGACAGTAGAAACAGATGAAACGGTGACTTGCTATTGGCATGACAAAAGCCGCAATATCGTTCAGCTTAGTCTGAGTAAGTCCGGCAGTAGTTACTCCATCGGACTTCTTTATCTCAACGGACAGTTAAACAGTCGCAAGACGGTTGATGAACAAATGGGCCTCAAATAATTGACAGATGAAAAAGGCTCTTATTCTTTCGCTTTGTCTTTTCTTGCTTTTTACTGATGGTTTTGCGCGTAAACGGACCGTTGATCAACTAGAGACAATAGCTGCCACTCATTTTGCAAGTGCAAAAATGCAGGGCGCTTCCCGTTCCATATCCGAAACAGCGCCCCAATTGCTCTCCTCTTCCAATGAGATACTACCGGAGAGTAAGGAGGAAAAAGCGGATACGACGAGTGCTTTTTATGTCTATGGTTATCCAACCGGAGGCTTTGTCATTGTTTCTTCCGACGATTGTGCCCAATCCGTTTTAGGCTATTCGGATGGACGATTTGATCGGGATAGTCTTCCTGACAATATGCGCTATTGGCTCTCTGTATATGCTGATGAGATTCACGCCGCGTCAAACTCCTCCAACGTTGCCACTCAATCAGCTGAAACAGTTTCGTCAAATGCTTCTTATTCTGCTACAGTTTCTCCACTCTTAAAAGGGATTAAGTGGGACCAGGGTGCACCTTATAACAATAAAGTTCCCGATAAAGTGAATACCGGATGTGTGGCAACAGCAATGGCGCAGGTTATGAAGTATTACGAGTATCCCGCAAAAGGGGCCGGTTCATACAGCTATACTTTTGAAGGACGAACTTTTTCCGCAAACTTTGCCGAGTCAACCTATGATTGGAACAATATGCTCGATGACTATTCCGTTGTTAATTATTCAACTGCTGAGGCAAATGCCGTTGCCACATTGATGTACGATTGCGGAGTTTCTGTGAATATGCAATATACTCTGGATCGTGGTAGCGCCGCTGAGTTATTTGGTATCGTTGAAGCGTTGGTCAATTATTTTGGTTATGATCCGAATACGCAATATTATTCCCGCGATTATTACTATTCCAATGAATGGATCAATAAGATGAAGAAGGAGTTGAATGAAGGGCGGCCATTGCTTTATTTTGCCAATGACGCAAAGGAGACTTACGGACATGCTTTTGTTGTGGATGGATATGATGCGAGTAACCGTATGCATATAAATTGGGGATGGAGTGGCGATTTAAATGGCTATTTTGTCATAAATGCGTTGACTATAAATGGCTATTTACTCATGAACGCGTGGGATACTGATTATGAAGAGCTTGATTGGAGTTCGTTCCAATACTTTATTGGAGGTCTTCAACCCAAAACTACCGGAACATCCTACACCCCTCAGTTAGAATTGATGGATCAACTTACCATTAATTCTTCCGAAATTGATCGTTCGGCTTCTTTTATTGTGAATGGTAATATACTATACAATTGTGGAACAGCATTTTCAGGGTCTGTTTCAGGTGCTTTGTACAAAGATAATAGTCTGGTTTGTTTAGTGGGTACTGTACGTAGTAATGCTGTTATTGCAAGTGATACCAAATTATCCGTCTCTTCTTCTGTCTTTAAAATTCCTTCTGATATCCCTCCCGGAGACTATCAGTTTTATCTGGTAGCGAAAGGAAAGACTTCGGATCATTGGGAACCCATACGAATGAAAGCTTCTTTACGTAATTTCTATCATGTTCATGTGACGGCATCTGCAGTTACTTTTTCCGAACCAAAGCTGAGAGATGCTCTTGACGTTACTTCTGTCAAAGTGACGAATAAATTGTATTCGACTTATAATGGTTATTTTACGATGAATGTAAAAAACATGTCGCGTGAGTTTAATTCATATCTGGGAGTAGAACTGGTTTCGGTGTCTGACACAAGTCATCAGGTGGTGGATTATAACAGGCCTTTTTTATCAGCATTCAGTTCTTCTGACTTTACCTTTTCCGGGAGCATTTCTGTGCCGGCTGGCAGTTATAAGATATATCCGGTCTTATCCTATGACAGAAAAACATGGAGCAGAATCTATTCAGAAGATGAGGCTGAAGTGGTACAGGTTTATCAGAAGCCTTCCGGCAAGTATACGATAAATCAAACTTCCGGATTTTCGATACTCAGATCACCTATTGCGACGAAGGATATGCTGGAGATGTCTGTGGATCTTCAGAATACCGGCACAGCTCCTTTTGACAGGAGATTGCTAATCCGTATTTCTACGTCGGAAAGTGTGAATGTTTCGAGTTACTATCATTCGGTATTTGTAGAAACAAATAAGACTCAAGCCATTCACTTATCTTTTCCCGTAGAATTGAATGAAGGCAATTACAAGATTACTCTCTACTATGTTGATGGGAATAATTACGTACGGTTGTTGTCGGGCAAAACAGATCAAATCGGAACATTCTCCGTGTCGAAGGATGTAACGGGAATGGAAGAATTATTGACAGACTCTTCTTTGAAGGTCTATCCTACAGTTGCATCTGACTATCTGACGATTGACTCGCAACAGGAGATCGTTTCTGTCGAGGTGATCAACAGTTCCGGCAGCATCGTGGCTATCGGAAATGCAGCAGTGAAGCAGTGTCAGCTCCCGGTAAGTCATCTGCAACCAGGCCTTTATTTCGTGAGAGTTACCACGACAGAAGGCACTGTGGTCCGAAAGTTTATCCGACAATAAAGAAATACCATCTGAATGATTAAAACAGTAGAGTTATGAAGCAGAATTCAACAAAACACGTGATGAGAATATGCAACGTTCTCTTCCTTTCTTTTCTTTTTATCTCCCAAACTCAGGCTGCTCAACACAATGTGATTGACTTGAGTGGTCATTGGCAATTGTTTGTTGACTTGAAGAAAACAGTTCAGATTTCTCAGATGAAAGAGGTTCCGTTTGATGATACCATAACGTTACCGGGCACATTGGATCAATCTCAGAAAGGAAATAAAAATGAAGTATCTTCCTATACCGGTCGCCTTTCACGCAAATATAGCTTTTACGGAAAGGCCTGGTACCGTAAAGAGGTAACAATCCCTGCTGATTGGACCGGAAAGAAGATTTCTCTGCATTTGGAACGAACCCGTGTTACACACCTTTGGGTGGATACGATCTATGTTGGTTCGTCGCTTGTGATCTCTTCGGCACAACAATATGATCTGACTGCTTTTCTTTCTCCAGGAAAGCATACCTTGACGATTGTAGTCGACAATGGAGACGACTGCGGTTTGCCTTCAGTAGTTAAGTCTTCTCATATGTGGACCGATGAAACTCAAACCATATGGAATGGAATAGTTGGAGAGATGGTGTTGCAGGCAAAAGATCCGTTGCATATTGTACGTGTGAAAAGTGAACCTGATATTGCAAAGAAAAGCGTCAAACTATCTGTTTTCATTGATAACTCAACGGGTTCATCTGTCAAAGGAACCTTGGATGTCGCCGCCCTTTTATTTAACTCCAAAGAAAAACAGGAACCTTTGCAAAAAGAGTTCGGGCTAGAGATTCAGCAGGGAGAGAATGTCTATACAATCGAATATGAGTTGGGAAAAGAGGCTTTGCTCTGGAGTGAGTTTGCGCCCAATCTATACAAGTTGAACTTGAGCCTTTTCAAAGAGAAGAACTTTGTGAATGATACCTACACATTGACTGTCGGTCTCAGAGACTTTACTACGGAAGGTAAGTACTTTACGATAAACGGGTTGAAGACCTTCCTCAGAGGCAAACACGATGCATGTGTATTCCCTTTAACCGGATATGCGCCAATGAATGTAAATGATTGGATGCGCTATTTTAAAATACTTCGTTCGTATGGTTTCAATCATGTGCGCTATCATTCCTGGTGTCCACCGGAAGCTGCTTTTGAAGCTGCCGATCTTTGCGGGTTCTATCTTCAGCCGGAGTTGCCAATCTGGAGTACAGTCTATGATTCGATGGAAAATCCGGTGAGCCAGTTCCTGTTACGTGAAGCAAAGGGAGTGATGGATGAGTTTGGTAATCATGCTTCGTTTGTGATGTTTTCTACCGGAAATGAGATTGGTGGCATGCCGAAAGCGATGAAGTTTATGACGGATGCGTTCCGGAAATACGATAACCGTTTTTTGTTTGCGCTTGGCACAAACTACCACCTCGGATGGAGTGGTGGTTTGGACGGAGAAGATTTTCTTGTGACTTGCAGAGTAGGAGGTGGTGATGAGGCTAATTATGAAACACATGTACGCAGTTCGTTTGCGTATGTGGATGCCCTGGACGGAGGAGCTTTGAATGGCCGTTATCCGAATACCAAGATGGATTACAGCAAAGGATCGGCAAAATCACCCAAACCTGTTGTCGGACATGAAGTCGGACAGTTTCAGATGTATCCTGATCCGAAAGAGATTAAGAAATATACAGGGGTATTGTATCCGCATAACTTAGTCACATTTATCAATAGGACGAATGAAAAACATGGTGTTCAAAAGACAGAACGCTTCTTTCAGGCCAGTGCAGCTTTGAGTCTGCTTTGCTACAAGGCTGATTTGGAAATGGCTTTACGCACTCCAAACTTCGCAGGTTATCAGATGCTTGACATTCAAGATTTCCCCGGACAAGGTACAGCTTTGGTTGGTGTTCTGGATGCTTTTATGGAAAGTAAGGGGATTATTACCCCGGAAGATTATTCGCAATTCAATGCTCCTGTCATTCCTCTTTGGGTATCCGATAGCTATACGTGGATGAATGATACGGTGATGAGTGGGAATGTGAAGATTTTCAACTATTCCGCAGATGATTTAAACGCGATATCCGTCGACTGGCAACTGGTCACAATCGATGGAAAGATGATCAAAAATGGAACGATAAAAGGGAATGCCAAGCAAGGACAACTAACCGATTTAGCTGTTTTAAACATTGATTTGTCGGATATCAAACAGGCTTCTCAGCTACAGCTCCGTTTTGCAATACGTAATACAAGCTATGCCAACGAATACAATACATGGGTGTATCCCAGACAAAAGGCAGTCAAACTTCCGTCCTCTGTCAGACTGTTTACCGCAGTGGATAAGAAGCTTTACAACTATTTGCAAAAAGGTGGTACGGCTTTAGTAATTCCGAAAGCAGATGAATACAAGGAACAGACGGTGGGAGGCTTGTTTACCAGCGACTACTGGAGTTTCTCTATGTTCAAAAGAATCTCTGAGAATGCAAAGAAGCCCGTTTCACCGGGAACCTTAGGCTATCTGATACACAATGAACATCCTTTGTTTAAGGAATTTCCGACCGATTTCCACAGTGATTGGCAGTGGTGGGCTATCACCCGAAATGCTCGTCCATTGATTATGGACAATCTCTCAAGTCCCATCTCGCCTATCGTTGAAGCAATTGATAATGTGGAGCGCAATCACAAACTAGCTGTTATGTTTGAGTGCAAAGTAGGCAAAGGTAAACTCTTTGTCTGCATGAGCGACTTGATAAATCATCTGAACTATAAAGAGT
>JAQUZH010000068.1 GCA_028691445.1 Bacteroidales bacterium
AGCGGCTCCGTTGGCAAGAATGGCATCTTCTTTTCGGAAACGGGTTTCGATCCATTGTTTGGCCGACTCAGGAACGATCTTATTGACATTGCCTGAAAATAAGAGTCCGACACGTACCAATGAACGCGCCATCGGTGTGCTACCAAACGACTCTTCTCCTTCATCCTGCCGGGAGAGATCGACAGATGTCTTGACTACGGTCTGTGCTTTTTTTGAACGAACCAAAGTCACCACCATGATCATTCCCGCACCTACTAGAAAAAACCAGGGAGTATTCGCCGAATCATTCAGGGATGTCATCAAAAGGTTGTCAGGGGTTGCACCCGGGGTATTGATAAAGTCCTGATAAGAAGAGTAGCCGGCCAGCGGAACTCCGATAAAGTTGACCAAGTCGTTGCCTGCAAAGGCCAAGGCCAGAGCAAATGTGCCGAGCAAGACGATGATACGGAACACGTTTACTTTCATCCAATGGAGCAGCTGCATCAAAACAGACGATGCGATAAAGAATAAAGGAACCAGCATACTCATGTTGCTGTTAATCCACATCTTGACATCAGAGGTGATAAAGGTGGTATCTTTGAGCCCTTTTAAAAACATGTAATAGATAATGGCCGTAGCCGAGAATCCACCGAATACGCCAATAAAATACTTCAGTTTCTTCTGATAACTGAACGAAAAGACCATACGGGAAATGTATTGCACGACTAATCCGAAGAAGAAAGCGATGGCCACGGAGACGAAGATTGCCATGATGACGGACAATGCTTTATCGGTGTTGATCAGCTGACTCATCTCCAGAGAGGGGTCATTGGCGGTCTTGAGTAAAGCCAAGGCAAAGGTACCACCTAACAATTCAAAGACCATGGAGACGGTGGTCGATGTGGGAAGGCCCAACGAATTGAAGAAGTCAAGCAGCACAACATCTGTCAGCATGACAGCCAGCAAGATGCACATAATTTCGCCGAAATAGAAGTATTCCGGTTGATAGATACCGTGCCTGGCTATATCCATCATCCCGTTGGAGAAAGTAGCGCCGACAAATATACCAATGGCGGCAACTACCATGATGGTCTTAAAGGATGCTGCCTTTGCTCCTATCGCGGAGTTCAGGAAGTTAACAGCGTCATTACTTACACCTACGACCAAATCGAAGATCGCAAGCATAAAAAGAATCACTACAATAATTAAATAGAAGGTTTCCATCTGGCAAGCTTATTTGTTAATCTTTCATTTTGGTACAAAGAAACGTCATTCATATGACAATAAACAGACATAGGGATTACATTTGTGTTTCAAAGATAATCATCTATTTAAATCTTTGCGTAGATCAACTCTCTTTTAACAAAAAAGAGCAATTTGCAGGGGAGATACCTAAAAATGAAAAGAGCAGAACTTTCGTTCTGCTCTCTGTGACAGCGGAGGGATTCAAACCCACAACCGGCTGATCCGTAGTCAGCTACTCTATTCAGTTGAGCTACGCTGCCATTTCTTAAATGCGATGCAAAGGTAAACCTAAATTTTCAATCATGCAAGTCCTGTGACCGTTTTTTTATCCAATTTATTCTACAAGTTTCGGGGTGAAAAGGAGGTATCCGATGTTAAATCCTACATTCCAGCTACTTACAGGCGACTTATAATAATTCAAATACCCACTAAGACATATTTTTGAAAATTGAGCGACAGCACTTAACTCCCCCATCCACTTGATGGTGCGGAAATCTTTTCCATAATATGCACGGTACTTGGCATCACTTTTGATCTCCTTATAGGGCAAAAAGGCATAAAACTCACTTCGTAAATGGAAATTATCGTTGAAACGCCAGATCGGTTTGATACCGGCTGCGGCAAATTGATTGGCGCGAAAGGCTTCATTAAAGATCATCTTGCTATGAGGCGTTGGGGTAAAAGAGGGAGCGGCTATAATCGTTGAAGTATAGTTATTCAGAAAACGGGAGGAAGAGAATGCCATATCAATCGACTGACCCAAGACGAGATGCGAACCGAACCGTTTATAGTATTCATGTTTGGCAGCAAACTGAAGATAGGCAAGATTGGCACGGTCGGTGCTTACGCCTGAACCATTCTTGAAATAATACTCTGTGCCCCAAATAATCTGAGTCAACAAACTGGTACGTCGCCCTTTGGTGGGATACTGACTGCTGTTTAATGTGTTGGTATCAAAGAAAACAGAGCCTACTGCCAGATTGTAACGACTCTTATCCAGAGATCTGCTGACCGACGAACTTAAGGTGGACTGGTAATAATCATCAACCATCGAACCATACCCCAACCCTAATTCTACTTTCCCTTTTGTACGGAACGGAAAACCTAACTTCAGCTTCAAATAGTAATCTTTCTGCGAGATAAAGGCGGTATTGTCACGAAAATCAAAGATTTTCTCTCCTTCGTAATAGCGACGGCCACTGAAAGCGGATAGAATATGAAGCGACATCGGCACACTGAAAGAGGGAATGTCTGTGCGACTACGAAGCGAAACACTGTTGTAGGTCTTTCCTAATTGCAAATCCATTCCATAGGTGTGCGAGAGTGGAGCCAAACTCTGATAGGTGGCCCCGAGGTAGATCTCATTGAAGTTTTGAGAGGAGATCAGTCCTCCAAAAGACAATTGAAGTTTGTTTTCTACCTTGAAATCCAAATGGAGATCATAGGTTCGATCGTAATAGTTATAGACGGCATGGGGAATAATTTCGGAGATCTTGGGATTGGATAGCAATCTGAAATAGGCTTGTTTAAACTCTTCGTAGGTAAATGCACTTCCTTCTTCAGGTAGTTCATTCTTTATGTATTCCTTTTGCAGGGGAGTCACTCCTTTAATGATGATCTTTTTAAAGGTCAGTTCCGGCAGCTGACCCTTAAACCGTTTGCGTTTGTCTTTCAGATCTTCCAGTGGGACTCTCCTGGATACATTGCGCTGAATGGAATCCAACAGCCCCATTGCCTTTTCGTAGCCCAACTTGTAGATGGAGTCTGCTTTGCCAAAATCGAGCAAATTGACATCACGCAGTTCGAAGGAGAGCAACAGTCCTTTATTTTCGGGTACGGAATAGTCCGTCTTGTCCATCACCATGTTTTCCATTTGTCCGATGATATCCCGTTCATCGGCGGCCAAACGTGCGGAGGCAACCTTACTGCCAATAATATAGTCGGGATTAAAATCGCTGATCATCGTGTGGACAGGGAAATTATCAAATATACCGCCATCATAAGCAAGAACACCGTTGAGCTTGATGGGTTTAAAGACAAAAGGAAAGCTCATCGAAGCACGAATCGCATCGCCCAGATCTCCTTTCTCACAGATGATTGGTTTGCGTTCATACACATCGGAAGCGACACAGCGAAAAGGTACCATCAGATAATTAAAATCATAATCACTGGAAGCACTTGCGGGTCCGAAGAGTTGCGTAAATACGATATTCATCTGACGGGGATTGATCAGATTGGACGGGAGCAGAAAGTTTTTGTTGGAAGATGTAGAGTCTTTCAGCCAGATATTAAGATTAAACATCTCCGGGGTAGGGTTCTCGTTCCTGAAATAGTATTGAAAACGATCTTCGACCTTTCCTGACATCCAGTTTTGAAAGTCCTCGGACTTAATGAGTGTCATCATCTCGTCGGGTGAGTAACCGGCAGCATACAGGCCACCAACAATGGCCCCCATGGAGGTACCGGTGATATAATCGATTGGAATATCGTTTTCTTCCAACGCTTTGATCATGCCAATGTGAGCGATCCCTTTTGCTCCACCACCGCTCAAGACAAGACCGACCTTCTGAGCATTCAGAGGGATGAATAAACACAAACAAAGCACGACGATCAGTACCCGTATTCTCATTGTTAAGGATGTATCTTATTTACGAATGTCAAATGTACAAACAAATTCAGAAAAGCGTTTTTATTGAACTAAAAAAACAGACGGATCAGCGATAATAGTTGGTATAAAGCAAAGAGAGGAGATATCCAACCGGACTCTCCTCTCCAAATTCTGTTCTTTCGAATGAATCAAATCATCTGGAAACTACGTTTTACAAAGTTGCTCAGCGCCTCTCCTTTCAACATATTGTTGGACAAAAGAGCGAGGTCAATCAGCTGACTTACCAACTTATTCTCTTTGGCATAAGTAGCAAGTAATGCCTCACGGTTTGCCTGCAACTCTTCTACTTTTTTCTTTGCCATGTCGAGTGCCTCTTTGTCATCTAAAGAGATCTCTTCGTCTTTCTTTCCTTTCTGGCTATTTTGAAGTTCGTCGCGTTTCGCCTCAGCCAGTGTAAGTTCGGCCTGTACGGGTGCCAACTTTTCATTACAAGCAGCCTCTTGATCTTCCAGTACTCGTTGAGCCAACGGATGATTGGTATTGACCACCAGATTGTATGAATCGGGCATTTCACCGTAGAAATTGAAACCGGTCTGACTAGCCGACATCTCCTTCATACGGCGCATATACTCGTTTTGTGTCAGCAAAACCGGATTGGCATTTGCTCCCAGAGCTTCAAACTGCACCATAAATTCAACTTTATCGAGTGTAGGCGTTTGAGACTTAAACACGGTCTGTAAAGCAGACTTTTGTTCGGCGCTCCACGCTACCTTTGCTGCATCTTCTTTGCGAATCAGGTTATCCACCACATCACTATCCACACGAACAAATCGTACTTTCTCTTTTTCTTCGATCTTGCTAATGAAATGAACATCCAGCTGTCCGTCCATAACCAATACGTCATAGCCTTTCTCTTTTGCTGCGTCAATATAGCTGTATTGTTGATCCAGATTAGTCGTGTAGAGATAGATTAATTGGTTGTCTTTGTCGCTCTGATTTCCTTCTACAAGCTTCTTGTACTCTTCGAGTGTAAAATAGCTGTTTTCCGAGTTCTTCAACAGCGTGAATTTCTCTGCTCTTTCGAAAAACTTCTCATCCGTTAGTTCGCCGTATTCAACAAAGATCTTCAGGTCATCCCACTTTGCCTCAAACTGGCTACGGTCTTCCTTAAATAACTCCTGCAAACGATCGGCTACTTTTTTGGTGATGTGAGAAGAGATCTTTTTCACATTGCTATCACTTTGCAAGTAGGAACGGGATACATTCAGAGGAATGTCCGGTGAATCAATGACTCCATGAAGCAAGGTCATGAACTCAGGAACGATACCTTCTACCGAATCAGAGACAAAGACCTGGTTACAGTAGAGCTGAATCTTGTTTTTATGTAAATCGACATTGCTCTTGATCTTCGGAAAATAGAGAATACCGGTCAACGTAAAGGGATAATCAACATTCAGATGGATATGAAACAGGGGTTCGTCTGTGTAAGGATACAGTTCCTGATAGAAACTTTTGTAGTCTTCTTCTTTCAGTTCAGAAGGCTTGCGGGTCCATGCCGGACTCACATTGTTGACGACATTGTCTTCAGCTGTTTCTACATCTTTTCCATCTTTCCATTCTTTCTTTTTGCCAAAAGCAATGGGGATTGGCAAGAAACTACAATATTTCTTCAACAAACCGGAGATCTTTGCCTCTTCGAGAAATTCTTTGTTGTCATCATCGATATGCATGATGATTTCAGTACCTCTCTCGCTCTTTGAAGCCTCTTCCATGGTAAACTCTGGAGAACCATCGCAGCTCCATTTCACGCCATTGGAATCATCTTTGAATGATTTGCTGATGACGTCCACTTTACTGGAAACCATAAATGAAGAGTAAAAGCCCAAACCGAAATGACCGATGATATTGTTGGCTTCATTCTTATACTTCTCAACAAACTCTTCTGCACCTGAAAAAGCAATCTGGTTCAGATAGCGACTCATTTCATCTTCGGTCATACCGACTCCACGGTCGGCTACTGTGATTGTTCCTTTCTCTTTATCGACTTTTACCTGAATTGTCAAATCGCCCAGATCACCTTTAAACTCACCAACCGAAGCCAGTGTTTTAATCTTTTGTGTGGCATCTACTGCGTTGGAAATAATCTCACGAAGGAAAATCTCGTGATCACTGTACAAGAATTTCTTGATGATGGGGAAAATATTCTCTGTTGTTACCCCAATACTACCGTTTTGCATACTATGATTTGTTATAAGTTATTTGATTCGTTTGCACACGCATTTGACAAATCATATACCACACGTTATTACTGACAAAATGACGGCAGTGATGACACAATCTAGGCTATTCGGACATATTCTTGATATAGGGCAACTCAGGCAAGTTCTTGAAACCGTAAAAGTCGATGGCATTCTTTCCAAGGAACAGTGCCTTCTCTGTTTCTGTTAATGCTGTCGATTTAAGCACAAAGTCATAAGACATCTTATACGTAATAGCGGCAATGGTACGAGGGTAATCAGATCCCCACATCAATTGATCTATTCCCACCAATTCGGCAGCTCGGCAGATCGCTTGCACGGCTCCTTTAAAAGGATAAAACTCATCATTGAAAAGCCATGTTATTCCTCCTGACTCTATACGAACATTGGGATAACGAGCGAGTTTGATTTGTTCTTCCCATTTCTGACGCGTCACCATTCCAAAATGGCCAATCGCAACCTTAAGTTTGGGACACTCCTGAATCACCTCTTCCAATTCGCCTGTTTGAATGTCACCATCCGCCAGATCAATGGAGAGTATAATCTGCTTCTCTTCCATGAAGTGAAAAAGCTTCATCATCTCATCGGCGTTCAAGAAGACTCTTCCCTCTTTCAACAGTAATCGTTGAGCGGGAATCTTAAGCGCCTTAAAACCCGAAGCGATCAGCTCCTTGCCCTGCTCAAAGAAGCCGGGACGACGAAACTCGCACATACCGCAAACAAAAAAACGTTCGGGATAGTGCTTCATCACTTGCAACAAATAGTCGTTCTGGATGCCGTCGATATATTCTTGGGTAATCACAGCCGCAGAGACCTGCGCATAATCCATATTTGAGAGAAAGACTTCGGCTGTGTTTCGTCCGTCAACCATAAAGGGAGGCAACATCTGTCGTATCTCACCCATAAACTGAGAACGGCCGTTTTCAAGGGTCTTGATCGCCATTCCATCTACTTCGGTGTCTTGCTTGAGCCACAAATGGGAATGTGCATCGATTAGTTGAAAATCCATACATGCATGTTTTTAAAATGTTGAGAAGCCATGGTAATCAGAACTGTTCTAATACCTCTATTCTTTTCTTGATAGGTGGGTGCGTTGCAAACAAGCCACTCAATCCGCTGAAATAGCTTTCATTTTTCACATGCGGATGTTCGATGAACAATTGAGCGACATCGTTGCGGGTCACGGCTTCTATCTCCGGATCGTTGGAAATCTTGCGTAAAGCACTGGCTAACGCATGCGGATTTTTGGTCATCTCTGCCGCACCTGCATCGGCCATAAACTCGCGATTGCGTGAGATAGCAAAGCGCATCAAAGAGGCAAAAAAGAATCCGATCGCTGCCACGACCATCACAATTAGAATAATGGGCAAAGCACTCCCTTTGTTGTTCCGATCGCTTCGTGTAAATGACGAATAATAGAGGGAACGAATAGCGATCTGGGCCAACATGGAAAACAAGCCGACAAAAACAATTGAGACAATCAAAACACGCACATCTCTGTTACGGATATGAGTCAACTCATGCGCAATGACTGCCTCCAGTTCGCTGTCATCCAACTTATCTATGATCCCCTTGGAAAGAGTGACCGTATAGTTACTTTCTTTGATCCCACTGGCATAGGCATTGAGAGAGTCATCGTAGATAATATTAATCTTCGGCATCCTCATCCCCCGGCTCATACAAAGGTTCTCCACCAGATTGTAGACTCTTTTATTGTCTTTGCGATTCAGCGGTACGGCTCCTGTTGAGTTATTTATAATCCAGGTGTTGGCAAAATAAGCGATGAGAAACCAGATCACTACACCCATAAGGACAGTCGGCGCAACACTCGTAAACATAGCGGTGGCAGATTGCATCGGAAGGGGGTCACCGGGATAACGCTGAACCGTCAGCATCGTCAACAGGAAACTAAAGAGATAGGTCAACAGTATGACCAGACAGGGAAAAAGGATGAGCAGCACAACAGAGCGAAAGTTATTCGTTCGCTGTTGTGTTTCTATTCCAACATATTGCATAGATAATCGTTTTAGAACTTAATAGTAGGAGCTTGTTCCAAGCTAGCGCGTTGATCACCTAAGTCAAACATCATTTCCTTATGGAATCCAAACATACCGGCGATCAGGTTGGAAGGAAACACCTGCACGGCATTGTTGAATTCTTTCGTGGCAGAGTTGAAGAAGCGGCGTACAGCTGAGAGTTTGTTCTCAATATCTGAAATCTCTTCTTGCAATTGCATGAAGTTTTGATTGGCTTTCAGATCAGGGTAAGCCTCAACCGTTACTTTCAGTCCGGCCAAAGCGGATGTCAGCATATTTTCAGCGACGATTTTATCATCGATAGTACGAGCTCCTATTGCACCATTGCGGGCACTTACTACACGGTCAAGTGTCTCTTTCTCATGCGAAGCATAGCCTCTGACTGTCTCGACCAACTGGGGAATCAAATCATGACGTTGCTTCAACTGTACGTCAATATCAGCAAACGCATTCTCGCGGTTGTTTCTGAGTCTGACCAACGAGTTGTACATAGAAATAACCCAAAGCACGATTACTACTATAACACCTAATACAATAAATAAAGTCATAGTTCTCTTTTTTTAAATGAATAATGGGTCAAAGATAATGGAATTACAGATATCAGCGTATACTTCAGACAAAAATATCTCTCTTTCAGTCTACAGACTACTCTCAAACAAAAAAGGAAGCCTTTGGTAAGACTTCCTTTTTTAGTAGATTTACGTGTGGGTTATTTCTTGATAATTTTATAGCTCTTCTCTCCTGCTTTGAGATAATACAGACCGGCGTCATTCGCTCGAAGGTCAATCTGCATCTCTTCTTCATTCGCTTCTGCTGAATAAATGATCCGTCCGTAAGAGTCAACAAGGGTGATTGAAGTACCCGGTACAAGGTTGCTGATTCGTAAGTGATCGGACACAGGATTGGGATAGATGCCCACAGAAAGGGTTTCATCTTTTACCTCGGACTGTATTGATCCAATCGTCAGGACACCATTGACAGGAACAATATTATAATTTACCCGTGCAAGTGTAAACCCTTTGGATACAACGATCGGATAGGTTCCATCAGGTGATTCTGTTGTTGCCTCACATGAAATCGTCGGATAAATAGAGAACACTTGAGTCAGATTATCAGTAGGAAGCAACCCTTCGTAATGATAGGTCAATTCCGGATTAGCAGCTCCATAATCTTTTTGTTTGTCATCGGCAACTACATACAGATCCTTCCTGTAAACCTTTATAAATATGGAGGTATCTACCTTCGCAAACATGCTGGTATACGGTTGAGTCACCTTTAATAACAGCGAACCGGCTCTCAACGGAGTTAATTGGGTACCGCTTGCATTGACGGAGAAGATATCCGAAACAGAGAATGAATATTGGAATGGAACTGCTTTATTCGTTGATGACAATTTAAAGCTTACAGGACCATCACCGTATGTTATGGTGTCAGGAATCGTTAATTTGATCACTGGAGTTTGCTTTCCTATACTGCCAAAATCATACTGATTATCTAGATAGCCAATTCTTCTGGTGATCCAGTCTGTAAGGTAGGTGATTTCAGTTTGAAAATTCAGATTGCTCACGCTATAGCCATTCCAACGTGACACCTCACGAGCTCCCGCACCACTCTTTTCAAACACTGCGTTATACGCTTTGAAACGATTGATCAAATTCTCAGGAGAGAAGTAGGTGCTACGTAATTGCGCATACCGATTACGTAAGGAAGCATTGAAGCCATTGACATCATTTTGCATCAATCGTATAAAGAGATTGTTTTGTCCATGTTCATTGGCGATAACGAAAGAGGTAAAATCTTGTTCCGGGAGACAGTTTCCTCCTCCCCAATCTTTTGAACCATTCCATCTTCTTCCAAAAGTGCCATCTAAATCCCAGGGAGCAATACTAATCTTGCCGGAAACATTTTTGTCATACGCATAAAAGAACATGTTCTTCCCTTGGTTGTCGGTTGCTAAAAGCAACTCAATAAAGAGATAATAGTCAGTCCAAACAGGCAAATCAAACATGTTATTTACATTGGTAGCAAAAACATCATTGGATGAAAAGGCGGTAAAATTGATAGCGGTAGACAATGTTCTCCAATCCACAACTTCACCATCGTCCAAATCAGGATATTTAGCCTCGTATTCAAACCAAGTTTCACCCTGATAGTCTGCTGGATCTTCTATTGATAGTTTTTTAGTTTGGTCATTATTCATTCCACCCATGAAAACTTCGAAAGACCAGCCTGTAGATTTGTAGAGTACTCCGTTAACCTGCTTTGTGACTTCATCGTATTTTTTCAGTTTAAGCTGTTTTCTATCCACTTTCTCTGTCATACAATACAAGCCTGCATATTCTTCATTGATAAACACTTCCACATACTGTCCACGGGTTCCGTTAATCACGCCACTTTCGAAAGCTGTTTGATATGGCTTTGCAGAAAAGTCATTCCACAAATCGGTGGATACACGGTTTCTCATACGTGCATAATCAATTGCCATGGCATCCAATACCCAATTGTTATCTTCACGCAAACCAAAAGAGCTCTTATGCATCTTTTCACCAAGTGCATCTTTTAATTTGATGTTGAACGATTTTTTCGCTTGACCCATCGCTGTTGCACCACGCCATTTATATTCAGAGTTCATTTTTTCGGGTGTGAGATTCTTTGTCGGCTCGTGGACGGTAATACTACCGGGAGAATACTGATCTCCATTGACAGTTGCATAGGTCATTTGCACAATCGGCAATCCCGTAAATGTCATTGTAGTGGAAAGTAGCTCTTTCGTTCCATTCATTATTTTGATCGTGAAGTTTTTACCTGCTGTTACACCTGTAAATGTAAAATCACTCTCATTTATCACTTTTGTGCCATCGATCAGTACTGAATAAGCCGTATTCTTTACTGTAAAGTGAACCGTGCGATCCACGTCATTATCCATCAAAGTAAGAGGGATAGAAAAGAAGTAGGGACTAAATCCTGATCTTTTATTATATACGAGCGGTTTGCCACTCAATGAAAACTCGTCAAGATAAGCAGACAACGGTCCGGAAACAGCCAAAGGTGTTTCCTCGTCAACCACAACAGTCACAGCATCATCTTTTACAACCGAACCGGTAGCATCATAAAAAACATATTGCTCATTCGTACTTGTACCATCATGAGAATAGAGTCCTACATAATTATCCTTATCACTTCCTCTTCGGTTAAAAACTAAACCAGGAGCCACAACAGGTGATATGGAATAATAGTCAACACCATCCTGCGAATGCAAGGTCAGTTTAAATAAGGTTGTATCCCCATTCAACGCATCGACTAAATCCAAATTTCTCTTTGGATCGTAATTGGTGACGTATGAAATGTATTGTTTGGTCGATGCATTCTGGATGATATATTTACCAGATCCGGCACCCACTTCCGTGATTGTCCAAAAGGCATCGGCAACAGAAGACGTTGCAGCAGGATCATAAACGATCGGATAAACAGCGCTCCTTGTGCTTCCTGACACAATGCCCCCTTTATTGCCATCTAGCAAACAAGCAATTCGGTACATTGTATTGGTTTTAAATACAGGACTTGCATTGGAAAATAGTGGACATAAGAGTATTAACAGGGTCGAAATAAAATTTTTCACGTCAGTTACAGATAAATCATTAATGCCGCAAAGATATGAAATATTCTTTTAGAACAATCACATTAGCCATTTTTTTGATAGTCGGATAATGACTAGACATTTTTTAACCATATGATATGCTAAATGGATCAGTTTCTTTTGCAATAAAGTTTCATACTTTTCTTAGAGTGCTATTTGCACATCTTTCCACCAGTCAAAGCATAAACTTTTCACAATAAGGGAACGAAAGGAGTCCTATGGTGACTTTTACTGATTTTAATTGTAACTTTCTTATCGATAGAGTAAGAACTACTCTGCTATTTCTTAATAATCGTATGCGTCTTTTCTCCTATTTTCAGGTAATAAATGCCAGGAGATTGGTTTGCCATTGGGATCTGAATGGTTGATTCTGTCACTTTATCCACATAAGCCACTCTGCCGAATGAATCAAAAAGCTGGACAAGTACTCCCGGTGTCAATCGAGAGAGATTCAGTATATCCAATACCGGATTGGGGGCAATCCCTACTTCAATCGTTTCAACATCAACAGGCGTACCGCTATAAGGTACAACCGTCAAGATGCCTGCTTTTCGAGCTAACTGATAGTTGGCTGAAACTGATCCTCCGCTGAGCAGAATTGGGTATTCTCCCACTTCAGAAGTTGCATCGGCGACACAGGAAACAACAGGAGCTGTGGTTACCACGTTACTGATCAGATCGGATGAAACCAAACCTTCATATCGGATCGTAAAGAATGGATTCTCTTTTCCTTGTTCTTTGATCATATCGTCAGCTACAGCATAGAGCGTCTTCTTCTGAACAGTGATCAGGAACTTAATAGCCGAATTTGTAGCCTCATAAATATCATTACCCGGCTGTGAAGCGATTAGATAGAGTGTACCCACATTCTGGATGTTCATTTTAGAATCCGTGATTACTACAATACCCGGCTTTGAAGTATACAAGGTAACCGTTGAATAGGTATTTGAGGAAATCGGATTGAGTTCGATCGGAGCATCTCCATAGGTTATGGTATCGGGCAATTCCAAGGTAATCAACGGAGTCTTTTTCACCTTGCGGGCATTGATGGTCAATGTTCCGTTTTGCATATATAACTTGTAATTGCTGTTTACAGCTCCGCCTTCCACTCGAATAGGATAGGTACCGATTGGAGAATCGACTACTGCTTCGCAGGATATAGTAGGCAGGGTGGTAAACACAGCTTCTGGGGTTTCACTTGAGACTACTCCTGTATAGGTAACCGAGAAGGTTGGGTTTTCATCTCCAATTTCTTTCACCATATTCATTGCTTTTGCAACATCCTCGCGGTCTTGTCGTTCATCCTGGCGCCGGCAACAAAAATTTGACATTGGCGAACGCTTTGATGTTCTACACGAAAAATTTAAGTTCTATTAATGGCGAATTTCGTCCTGG
>JAQUZH010000069.1 GCA_028691445.1 Bacteroidales bacterium
TTCAGATATCACCGACAAATATATCGCTCAAAAGAAAATTGAAGAAAGTGAAGAACGCTATCTGTCAATGATCAGCAATCTGCCGGGCTTTGTCTATCGTTGCATGAATGACAAGGATTGGACAATGTCGTTCATCAGCGACGGATGCAAAGGGATTACGGGCTATGCCCCCGAAGATTTCCTCAACAATACTAAATTATCCTATAACGACATTATCCATCCGGATTTTCAACAAATGTGTTGGGACCATATCCAAGAATGTACTGCCAAGAGAGAACCTTTCCAACACGAGTTTCGTATCATCCTCCCCAATGGGCAATCAGATCATTGGGTTTGGGAACAAGGAAGAGGCATATTCTCTGAATCGGGACAATTACTCTATTTAGAAGGCTTTACCACAGACATCACCCAACGCAAGAAAGCTGAAGAAGAGATTCGCGAGAAAGAAGTGCAATATCGTAATCTGGCCAACTCCGGTTTGGCTCTGATCTGGACATCCAATACAGAAAAGCTATGCACCTTTTTTAACGAACCATGGTTGAAATACACCGGACGTACGATGGAGGAGGAATATGGCAACGGTTGGACAGAAGGTGTTCACCCCGATGATTATGATCACTGTTTGAATACCTATGTGACTGCATTTGACAAAAGAGAACCGTTTGTTATGGAGTATCGAATGAAGCATCATTCCGGTGAGTATCGCTGGATATTGGATATGGGCACTCCCAATTTCAACAGCAATGGGGAGTTTGTCGGTTTTATCGGTCATTGCTTTGATATATCCGAGCGGAAGCACATGGAAGACGATCTGATTATCGCCAAAGAACGTGCCGAAGAAAGTGATCGTCTGAAATCAGCTTTTCTTGCCAACATGAGTCACGAAATTCGAACACCCATGAATGGCATTTTAGGCTTTGCTGAAATACTGAAAGAGCCCGATCTTACCGGGGAAGAACAGCAAGATTACATCGAAATCATTCAGAATAGCGGTAAACGGATGCTCAATATCATCAACGATATCATTGATATCTCGAAGATCGAAGCTGGGCTGATGAAAACAGAAATAATGGAGACAAACATCAACGAGCAGATCAATTACATGTACACATTCTTCAAACCTGAGGTCGAAGCCAAAGGAATGAAAATCTCCTTCCACACTTCTTTGCCTTCATCAGAAGCGATCATTAAAACCGACAAAGAAAAGCTATATGCGATCCTGACGAATCTCCTGAAGAATGCAATCAAATACAGTGATGAAGGGTCTATTGATTTTGGTTATATTTTGAAGAGTGACAACAAACGTGGTGAATTAGAGTTTTATGTAAAAGACACCGGAATTGGCATACCCAAAGAGAGACAAGAAGCCATTTTTGAGCGGTTTATTCAAGCCGATATTGAAGATAAAAAAGCTCGTCAGGGAGCCGGACTCGGGTTGACCATCTCAAAATCATACGTTGAAATGTTAGGTGGCAGGATCTGGGTAGAAAGTGAGCATTCCATCGGTTCGACGTTCTATTTCACATTACCTTACAATCGGATACTTGAGAACGTCACAGAACTTTCGGCAGAGCAAACTTTGGATAAAATCAATAGACAGGAACCGGCTATCAAGATTCTGATTGCCGAAGACGATGAGGTATCAGGGCTGCTACTAAAGAAAGCACTCAAGATGTTTGGTCAATCTATTCTAAATGCTCAAAACGGATTGGAAGCCGTTGAGATCTGTCGGTCTAATCCGGATATCGACTTGATCCTGATGGATATTAAAATGCCAATAATGAATGGATATGAAGCCACCCGGGTAATCCGACAATTCAACAAAAAGGTGAAAATTATTGCTCAAACAGCCTATGGACTAGCTGGTGATCAGGAAATAGCACTTGCAGCAGGCTGTAACGATTATATTGCCAAACCTATTAGTAAGACAGACCTTCTTTCGATCATTCACAAATATTTCAAGAAAAATGAAGTTCAGCGGTGACAAACAGATACAGGATTTGAATCAATTAAAGAAAGAGTTTCTGAATGCATTGATTACGGGAAATCACACCTTAAGCTCGGAACTTGTGCAAACTTGTTTGACGAATCAGATTACCATCAAAGAGCTTTATGAAGAGATTATCAGAGAGGCTATGTATGAGATAGGCGAATTGTGGGAATCCAACAAAATCAGTGTCGCAACAGAACACATGGCATCAGCTATTGTAGAATCCATTTTGAATCAGTTGTATTTTAAAATCATTTCAAAAGAGAAGAAAAACAAAACTGTCATAGCAGCCTGTCTGGAAAATGAGTTTCACCAGGTTGGTATTAAGATGGTCGGAGATGTTTTTGAAATGAATGGCTGGGATGCGTTGTTCTTAGGATCAAATACCCCTACCTCTGAACTCGTCAGTTTTATCAAACTAAAAAAGCCCGATCTATTAGCCATCTCCATAAGCATTTATTTCAATCTTCCTATACTCGAGAAAATGATTGGAAGAATGCAAAAAGAGTTTCCAGAGCTTCCTATTGTCGTTGGTGGACAAGCCTTTCGGCATGGTGGAGAAGAGGTTTTGACAAAGTATAAGGATGTTGTGTATCTTCCCGATTTAGACAATGTACAATTATTCATCAAAAACTTTCAACGAAATGGACAAAAACTATCTTATAGAAACAGCGACACAAATGAAACAGATGAGTAGTTCGTCTGCTGAAGAATACCGGCAGAAATCCGAACTGCTCATCAACAAAATGAATGCGCTGATGCTTGACAAAGCAGATATTGAAAAACTTGTCGGCAAAGAGAACCTCGACATGATGAAGGATAATCACGCCAATCATGTTCGATTCATGGCTTCGGTTTTTAAAAACTATAATCCGGAGGTCTTGGTTGAAACTGTATTGTGGGTTTTCAGAGCCTATCGAAGTCATGGCTTTACCACCAATTATTGGGCAACACAGCTCAACACGTGGATCTCTCTTTTAAAAGAGATGCTCACGCCTGAAAGCTTTTCTGAGATATATCCTTATTATGAGTGGATGCAAATTAATATTCCGGTTTTTACAAAGCTGTCAGACGAAAAACTGGAGTTGTCTCAATCAGTACATTAAACGATGCAAAAACAAGAAATAGCACAATTATTATCAGAATGGTCTGACGAATTTAAAGAATCACTCAGCAAATCCAATTCGCTATGTGTCGCATTATTTAATACGGACAAAGAATTGCTTTTCGCTACCCCGATCATGAAATTTCTTTTGAAGGGAGAACCCAGAGCTAGTTTGATTAATCCGACCTTTGACAAACTGTTATCCATTAAAAGCGACGATTCACTCATTTTCGAAGGATTCATGACCATAGGCGATTACTACTCCATCAATAGTTCCATTGCGTCACATGTGTTTAGGAAGGGAGATAAGTTGCTCATTATTGGAGGTGCCGATACGGCACAGCTACTTGATCAGAACAAGTCTATGCAAACTCTTAATCATCAGATTAACAATCTTCAGCGACAACTTATCAAAGAAAAGTCAACACTTGAAACCACATTAGAGCAATTAAATGAAACAAATGCGGAACTACAACAAGTCAATGCGACCAAAGACAAGTTTTTCTCTATCATCGCTCACGATCTGAGAAGTCCTTTTAACTCGATTATCGGTTTTAGCGATCTGCTCGTCGAGCAGATCAAAATGAAAGATGTTGAAGGCATTGAAAAGTATGCGCAAATTATTGTTGAATCCTCCAACAAGGCGATGGATTTACTGATGAACCTGATGGAATGGTCGCGTTCACAAACCGGCAGGATGGATTACAAACCGGAGAATTTGAATATCGAGAACTTCATACACGAAACAGTATCACTATATGATAACATTGCCGGAGAGAAATCGATCACTATCAACCGTTTTTTGCCACACGACGTGATTGTTTTTGCTGATAAGGCGATGATAAATACTGTATTAAGAAACCTAATCGCAAATGCCATAAAATTTACAAAGCCTGGTGGTGAAATCAACATTTCTGCCGTCAAACAACACAACGAGGTTATTGTTTCAGTGAGTGATACTGGTGTTGGAATGTCGCAGGACAAACTAGGGAAAATATTCCAGCTTGACCAAAGCTGCTCAACTCTCGGTACCAATAAGGAGAAAGGAACCGGACTGGGATTGATCCTTTGCAAAGAATTCGTTGAAAAGCATGGTGGTAAGATCTGGGTAGAAAGTAAAGAAGACATTGGCTCCACATTTTATTTCACCTTGCCTTACAAAACAGAATGAGCCGTCATTGCGGGCTTGACCCGCAATCTCCCCTTACCTCGTAATCTCTTATTTCAATCAGTTTTCCCCGAAATTCTAACACATTACGCAATACCAATTCTTTTAAACGCCAATTTAAATAGCTATCACCAACAGCAAAATCTATATCCACCAAAGTCTCACCTATGACTCTGGCTGCTTTCTGAAACTCTTTTTTGACGTACGACAATAAGATTGCATCAAAATATTCCACTTGTTTGTGATAGATATTCCCATCCTTATCCAATATTCTCAACAGAGAACTTTCTGACAGAATATTCTTATGCCACAGCTCTCTCCATTGTATTAAATCCGCTGATTGTTGAAGTTTAAAATGCGTTGCTACATCCTTGATCTGAAACGAATCGGTTTGTACCAAGGATTTCGGTGTTACTGTTTGACCAACTATGTTTTGTACCTGAACATTGGAAAAATCCAGTACATATATACGCTTATCCAAGCTTATTAAGTGATTCATGACTCTGGCAGTGGCAATCATTTCAGCAGCATCATAGCCGGTCCAAATATAGATATCTTCAATTTGATCTGCTACCTCTAAAGTCGCAGTGATAGTTGCTATATCCTGATCCACAGCTGATAGCTGTAACTCATTATACATTTCATCTCCAAAGGTCTTTTCCAGCCACGCCTTCCTTTTTTTCACATCCTCCTTGCAGTTCAGATCACACATCGGACCCATAGTCAATACATCTATAAAATGGAATAAGATAATATCATCCGGATTATAAGCGCCACTATCTATGAATGTCCTGTCTGCATGATAAAATACAATATGTAAATCTTTCTTCTTAAAACTCATTTTCTGTTTCCGTTTTTATTGATGATGAATATACTTATAATCCACAAATATAGCAACTTTCCGCTCATTGGCGCTGGTTGATTCGGAATTAATGACTTCTTGAGCTGAATACCATCCGTTGTTACAAGCACCTGTACGCGCCAATCTTCTCATAAGGACGTTCGTGAATCCATTCACAAGGAGACATGAATCGGTTCGTCTTTGTCACAAGCCTTATCTGACCTCAAAAGTTTTCTAATAGTTTTGCCAAAAACTATTAGAAAACTTTGTCAAGCGAACCGTATATCTTTCCTAAGATAACCGTATGTTTTTTGATGAATATTCTGTATTTGACGGGTTGTGAAAGAAAGAATGTATTGAAATGAGCCCTTTGAGCAAATAAAAATGTATTCAATTTTGAACGAGCAAATAGAGAAAGAGGAAACTGGCATGCCTTACAGGATACTACAAGGCATCTCTGGTGTACATGGTGCTGATAAATACTTTTTTTTTCTCTTTTCAAATTCTGAAAATGAAAAAACAACAGATTTGAAAGACAGAACTCACATTTCCATTCACGGCAATGTCCAAATAGTTTCCGGAGAGACAACTACCTCACTACAATGGAACATCACTCAATGGATTTATTAGATCATACTTTTTAATTTGAAAATCTCTACTGTCAAAATCAGGACGATTAATAAAAAGAATCCCAGCAGTAATTTGTTACTTGTTTTCATAGTTTGTGCCTTCTGAGCAAAATAAATTATTTCGACAACCAGTCGTTTAAATAGTCAACCATTTTTTGTTTCTGACTTGGGCGTGGTGGTTTGGTGTCCACGACATTGCCTTCCCGGTCAATCAGTAGATAGGTTGGGAACGAACGTATGTTAAAGCGTCGTTCAATCATATCTTGTTGCTGACTGGGCAGACGATAGTGTACACTGCTCTCACCTGTCAGCGAGTAGCTTTTAATCACGTTTTTCCAACTCTCTTCGGGTGAGTTATTGGCAAAATAGATGAAAACTACATCTTTTCCAGCAAACTGTTTTTTAATGCCGGCTACATACTCCATCTCAGCTTTACAAGGACCGCACCACGTACCCCAGAAATCGACGTAAATGATCTTTCCTTTGTATGGACTAATCAGCGCCTTCCATAAGGAATCGGCATCAGCAACTTCCTTCAAATGATCGGTATTTTTGAGACTCTCGGTGTGTTCCAGCGTTTTGCTTGACAATTCAGCGTACTGTTTCTGTAGGGCAACGATTTTGTCCTTGAACAGGGGCGTTTCTATCCGGCTGATCATTTCATTGAATAACTCTTCATCTATCGGTTTACGTTCATTATCCAGTGTTTTGTACAGAGAAGTACCTAAATAATAGTCGCGAACAGTCTGATCTGACGTAACTGCATTGATCCCTTCATAATTTCGTTCTAGGCTCATCTCGGCGAACATTCGAGCCACTTCTTCTTCCATTAGCTCACTGTTCTGCTTCATTATTTCTGCATATCTTTCTAGCTCCTTAGTTGTTATTTTACTCGCCATCTTTTTCAGTTCAACGCTATCAACTCTATTCCACATTGCCATATAATAGTCGGTGACTAACTCCACCAAGTTGCTATCAGCTTTATCTAACTTCAGTTTGCCGTTCTTTAACAATGGCTTCAGCACTTCTATTGAGTTGATGGATGAGTTCCCTTTCTGGTCATTATGGTAGCCTACATAGTCTCTCATAAAAGAAAAATAACCTCTGCATAGCGTGATTGGCACAAGGGGCTCTGCGAGAAAAGTGTCGCGAACATACTTGATGAACTCATCCGGTAATTGTTCTTTATTATTCCTGTTTAACTGAAAGCGGAATTGCATGAGACTGGATGCAAATTCATATCTATAGAAATTAGTAAGAAAATAGCGCATTCTTTCCGAAGGATTCGGCATCTGCTTCAGAATGGAATGTGTATACTCATTCGCCTTTTGGTATTGTTGCTGCTTAGCTGCTAAGAAAACGAGCGCTTTAAGCCCCATTTGATTCTCGGGCCAAACTCCGGAATAGTCAAAGGTAGCCAATTCGGTGTGGAGACGGCTGTTTTCCCCCATAAATAATGTTTGCTTTGTCTGCTCATCGTAGAATAAGAAACAGTGTTCGTTGGCTTCCAGTACAGTAATCTGTTTCATCCCTTCCATATTCCAATCGAGAAATGCCATCGAACTGTTGTACAAAGGCACTTTCACCTGAAAACGGCCGATACTGTCCAATGCTCCATAATAGGTTACTTGTTCGTCGGTGATCATATCATTAAGTGAAATATCGAAGGGATTTGTACTCTTTCTGTTTCTCACATATCCTGTAATATAGGCTGTATCTATCCTCGCAAACTGATTGTCGGCAAACCGTGTCGTATCAGCCGTTTTGTAATGTGGAAGTGTACGACCTGCCATTTTGTATCTGACCGCTTTATGTTTGCCCGATGCGATTTGCAATGTGCTGTCATCTTTCATTTTGAGTTTGAGCTGAAGGCTCTTCTCCCCATTTTGTAGGGTAACAGTACCGTTCTTCTTTTTGAAAGTCAGCTTTTGGTATCTCCAGAACTCTCCATCATAAATGACGAAGTCTTCAAAGAAGCCATAGCTCCATTCGTTTTTGGAAGGATCGTACCAATTGCCCAAAATGGCACATTGATCCAAATCACTGCTTTGCAAACGCAGCGTGTTGCTGTTTTGCTGCAGTTCACCTTGCTGTTGAGATGAAATTTGTTTTGGGACAGATGCACTTAGATTCATTGCGAAAACAAGTGCGACACATGCTACAAAATAGTGTTTCATGACTTCTATCATTAAATTAAATGGTTATAAGTTCTTAGATAATAGATGATAACAGATAAACTGTAAAAACTAAGACGAAGAATAGGAAGTATCCTATCAGTAATTTGTTACTTGTTTTCATAGATTGGCTATTTATGTTTGACGATTGATTTTACATATGATTTGTATTGGGCATTGATCTCCTCAACTGACATTCCCAACAATTGCATCGTTTTGAAAACAGTAGGAAGTTCTTGTTCCAAGAATTGTTTCCGACGGTAATCGAGAATCTTTGTTTTTGCACTCTCCGCCACAAAATATCCAACGCCTCTTTTGTTGAATATAATGTCCATGCCTTGTAAAAAGTCAAAGCTTCGCATGACTGTATTCGGGTTCACCTCCAGGGCTACCCCCAGCTCTCTGACTGATGGAATTCGATCGCCCTCCTTCCATCGTCCCACGAGAATCTGTTCGCTGACATAGTCACTTATTTGGAGATATATACTTTGAGCTTCTTTGAATTCCATAGTTATACTTGTTTTTCGGTTAAACGGAAATAGCTTACTAGCCAGAAAAAGGGAATAAATGTGTACTTGAGAATAATTAAAACAATATTATCTGGTGAAAAGACTTTAGTAATTAAATCAATAGCCGCGATACGCGATTGGTGGCTCTCAGAAGACTTGAGAATCATCTCAACAAGTAAAATATTAAAAAAATAAAACAACAGAATGGCGGCTACAATTATTACAAGTGTAGTTTTACCAAAGGCATTGCCTTTGAAATAGATAGATCCAAGCAAAAATACCGATTGAAACGCGGCAAAGAGAAAAATCGTATCGAATAGACTCATACCGGTATGTTTTTGGAAAGAGTACTCTGACGTGGATTGGATTAGTTCAAAACAGATTGGGTCTTGCATACCGTAGATAAAGTTACTTATGGTTGTTCCAACTGTTCTTCCAACTACGTGCGTTATCACAATCATGGCGACAAAGTAAACAGTACTTAATAGTATGGCGGTTATTAATTTCTCCAAATGTGTAGCGGGAATCAATAAATAATGCATTCCTCCGGAAGTGTAATTGAATATTTTGAACATACGGGAAGTACAAAGAGAACCAGAGATAAGTATTGTTATCAGCGCAATAGAGATTCCATCAAATCCCGAAAAGGGGTACCATGCAAAAAGCAAGGTGGCCACACCCCAGAAAGTGAGTTCTCGTTGTCTGTTTTCAAGGAAAAAGCGTTTCAGGAGCATGCCTAAACGATTGATATTAAAGATTGGATTCATATCGGTTTTGTATTAATGTGTGTGAGGTATATGAGTGTCAATTAGGCTTGAAAAAGCTGTTTAATTCGATTCTTATCTTTTATGATTGCATTGAATAACAATTCGATATCCAACTTACTATCTTCACCGGTTCTATTTTCACGAACTTGGTAGAACCCACGCAAAGTCTCTTCCGAATGGATCACTGTTTCGTCTTTCTCATTTATGTCGCACACTTTGAACAACAGTTTTTCAGTGATACCTTCAACAGACTCGTTGAACGCAATTTCGTGCGCTTCCATGACGATAATATTGTCTATTAAACTATCCAGATCGCGCACCTGATGCGTTGAAATAACCAGACATCGATCATCAGTAAGGGTTGAAGCCACCATGCGACGAAATTGTCCTTTGGAAGGAATATCAAGACCGTTGGTTGGTTCATCCATAAGCAATAACTTCGTATTGGTTGCCAATCCGAATGCTATAAAAACCTTTTTCTTCTGACCAAGCGAGAGTTTGTTCAACATCGCCTTTTTATCATTAATCTCAAACTCCTTCAGATAATGGTTGAACTGTTCGGCACTAAAATTGGGATAGAATGGCGCATACACTCTTTCGTAATTCTGTATGCTCAATAGTATCTGCGGTAATTCTTCGGTCAAGAAGAATATCTCACGCAGCATTTCAGGATATCGTTTGACAGGGTTATATTCCAGTGTCTCAATGGAACCTGCTTTTGGAAAGTCCAATCCGGAAATAAGTTTTAGTAAAGTACTTTTTCCTTCCCCATTCTTTCCAAGCAAACCGTGAATATGTCCGGCTTTGAGTTTTAGACTCAGGTTGGAAAGCAATTCTGTTTTTCTTGTGTAACTGAAGGTTACGTTTCGAACATCTACCATTTTGATCTATTTTTTTGAGTTATTGAATACCACGTTCCAACAATACAAACCAACTTAGTGTATTAGTATCATAGTGCACCGCAAATGTATTGCAATATTAGATCGCTGCAATAGTTTTTGTGTTAAATAACATTAATCATTTTTTCAATAGACAGATTGTTGACTGAAAACCGAAGCTATACTTGAATAATTTTCTCTGTTTTTATCGTGTTTCCGATAAATAATGCATGAAAAAGGTCGTTTGAGTAAATAAAAATGTATTCATTTTTTGTCGAGCAAGTCGAAATTGAGAAAATTGACATGCCTTACAGTATGCTGCAAATCCGTTCTGGTGTAGATGGTGTAGATAAATACTTCTTTTTTACTCTTCTCAAATTCTGAAATAAAAAAAACAACAGAATTGAAACACTAAGTTTCTAGTCGACTTATTAAGGGAGTTTATTTGGATAGAATTTTGGTCATATCAGATGGAACATTGAATATGGTCACTACTAGTTTGGAGTTTTACTTCTGGGCAACCATAATAATAGGAGGGCGCACTACAAAAGAGTGCACCCTCCTATTATTATGGTTGCCCGAAAGAATCAGAGTACCACTTTTAGCGTCTTGCCGCCTACAGAAATCAGATAGGTATGACCTGCAGGAAGGTTGATGCGTAGTTGATCATTCGTTGCCACAACTGTTTGTATGCATGCTCCCGTTTCAGAGTACACGACAACTTGTGTGCCCGACTGCAGACCCTCCAGCGCAATTGCGTCTCCAGCCGAATACACTTTCAGATCCTCCAAGGATGCTGTTTGAGGTACCGAAGTCACTTCTTCAATGATACGGGTAAACTGGCTCCACTCTGCGGCTGTAGCGTAAGCTGTATATGAACCAGCAGGCACAAAAAGTGTGGTGGAATCAGCAAGATTGGAAAACGCTGATTCTCCGGCGACAGGCGGAATGAGACTTTTACTCCGAACATTCGCTAAATTATAGCAATACATAAAAGCTGATTTACCTATCGTAAGAAGTGTACTTGGCAGAGTCACAGAAGTTAATTCGCTATTGAAACTAAAGGCATCTTCAGCAATGAAAGTAACTCCTTCCGGAACAGCATAATCTCCGTTTCTCGATATGAGAGAGGTATACAAAGTTGTTGCTTCCTTATTGAATAGAATACCGTCAGCTATAGTGTATTTCTTATTCTGTTGAGAGATCGTGATATCTGTCAAAGCACTACAACTATTGAATACACCCGAACCTATCGAGTCAAGATCTTCACTCAGCACAACTGATGTCAACTGCGTACAACTGCTGAACGCTTCACTTCCAAGAAAGGAAACACTATCAGGTAAGATGATGGAAGTTAAGTTTGTGTAGTTAAAGGCATTCATTTCTATCGAATGGAGTGTTTGAGGAAAATGTACGGAAGTTAGTCCTTTGCATGAATTGAAAGCGTATAAACCTACCGTCTGTAAAGAAGAAGGAAGAGTAACTGATGTAAGACTCAATTTCGACTTATAGGTTTCAAAATCAAAGAATGCACTGAATGGAATGGTATTTGCCGGATACTCGGTTGCCCAAATGGTCGGACCATAATCACCCTCATAAGCCACAATAGTCGCATCGGTCATATCCAATATTTCCAAAGCGGGAAAACTATCACGCAGAGTTACAAAATCACGGGCATCTATCGTGCCGGATATTGAAAGGGATAATTGATCCTTTCTTTCAGCTGGTGTAAATAAAGTATGCAACTGTCCGGCTCCAGGAACCTCTACTGGTGCATTTTTGTAGATTTTCAACAGATACGCTTTCACCCATTTCTCCGTTCCTGAAGTGACAGTCAGCATTAACGTATCAATTTTACTAGGGGATGCGGATGAAATAGAAAACCTGAAGTCTGCCTGAATGATTGAGTCTTGTTGAATAGTTGACCAGTTTTGTGTCGCATTCAAGAGTGTTACATTGGGATCGGTACAGGATAATACCGCAGTCACGCTTTCTGCATCTGATGATCCAACATTTGTCATTGTAACCGGGATTTGTATCGTTTCGCCGGGTTCAGGAAGAGTATTACTATTGCCAATACTGCCCTGAACAGATCCATCGTGCAACTCATCGCCGGCAATACGGATACAAGGAATAGAAATCTTGTTGATGCCAATGACAGCCGAAGCAAACCAATTGTAGTCAGTTCCTCGCACGGTGAGATCATTGATATAGAAATAGTTATTATCCTGACCACCCCATCCCCAGTTGAAATGAAAATAATCGTTATCTTGATAGCCGTCGCAAACAAAGGCATGATAAGCGCCTCCGTACAAGACCGGTCTGTTGTTATCGAGTTCATTCTTCAACAACTCTTTCCAGTCAAAAGCTGAATAGTTATTCTTTTCAATATATTGAGAAGAGGACGAATAGTTGAAATAGTTGCTTAATGCAGCCGGAACATCTTCTAAATTAGAACCGGAAACTGTAGGCCCATAGTTCATTTTTACAGCTACACCACAGTAATACAATAGCTTGCTAACTGCTTCTTTTTGTTGCTCACTGTTCGTCTCATCCAGTTTGTCTGACATATCTAACCAGTTGTAGGTAGTAGACGGAATATGATCTATCGAGACAGAGTTCTTAGCTTTGTTTATAAATGTATAGCCTGGTATTTCGGTACATGCAGTAGGATATTTGTGGTAATTCATGATTTGCCCCATTGCCACCGCAACACAACCTACCAGTGTTCGTCCGCAATATTTACTATTCACATCCTGGGGGCAATACTGATTATAATAGCAGCCTTGATTCCATTGAGCAGTAACCAGCGGTGCCACTTCCACTATGGGTGTTTCAGCCTGAATAGATCGTGCTGCACTGCTTTCCTGACTCCATCGTACGGTGAAGTTGCCTGCTGCTTCTGACGGATTTGCCTTGACACGTTTGATCTGTTGCTTGTATCGTTCCATCCACTCAGTAAAAGCAGGAGCTTCATTGGCAGGATCATATTGCCCGCTAAAGGAATAGCCCAATACCGGAACAACCGCATCATCAGCGGAAACAATCACAAAGCCCTTACCTCCTTTGTTATTATAGATGAAATAATAAGGTT
>JAQUZH010000230.1 GCA_028691445.1 Bacteroidales bacterium
TACTATTTCCCACAAATGTAAACATATTTGCAGAAAAAACACAAGTTGAGTCAGACTATTTATTATTTTTGCAACCATTAATTAATATCCTCACAATGAAACGTTTTAAGAAGTCTATCGTAGTACCGATCTCACTCGCTATTTATACTGCTATCATCGCTATTCTGTTTTATCCCAAGCACCCTGAGAGTGAAAAACCGGAAATGCTGGCTATCATTGCCATCTGCTATGTGGTCATCGTGATTTTATGGTTTGTGCTTCGGAGGAAAGAGAAAATCACTGAAACGAACAAATCGACATTCGATGAAGACAACGCCAAAAAGTAAACAGACAACGCGTAAGAAAAAGGAGAGACGTACGATCTTTCCCCTCTCTTTCGCACGGTTCAGAGGGTCACTGCAACTCTTCTTCTTCCTGTTTACACTGTTGTTTGTGCGCTATTATTATGGTGAGATACTCTGGAAGATGCAGGATCTTGGCTTTTTTACCTGTTCGTTGACAGACTTGCAGCAGGTGGCCGGTTCGCGGATCAACTTGCCGGTTTACATCGGACGGTTCTTCTTACAGTTTTGCTATTTCCCCTGGCTGGGCTCTTTGTTGGTGACGCTGATCCTTTGTCTGATGCAAGGGCTGACGGAAAGAATACTGCGGTGGGGCTCTTCTCCCTGGTGGTATCCGACCAGCTTCCTTCCCTCGGCAGGCATGGTGGTGTACATGAGTTTGTGCAACTATAACTTTATCTATGAAGTGGATCCGTCTGATCTCTTGATTCGTATGCTTGCTTCTTTATCGCTCCTCATCTGTTGTTGGCTTTGTCTCTCTGTGGTTCGCCGGGTGACAGGGAGAAAAAAGGTGGAGGTCGCCCCGCTTACGGCGAAAGCGGCTTATGCGGGATGGGGTTTTGCTTTGGCGGGAACGGTGCTTCTGGTACTGTTTGCCCGACCGGATGCCAACCTGAGAGCGATGACTCGGATGCAATATTATACGCAACAGCAGGAATGGGACAAGGTGATCGAATGTACGAAAGGGATCTCCGCTCCTACCCGTCCGGTGGCGGCTTACAGAAGCATCGCCTTGGTGAATACCAATCAACTGGGGGAGCGTCTCTTTGAGATTCCGTATAACTACCCCGAACTGGTGATGAAAAACTCGGATGGCACTTTGCTGCAAAATGGGTATTTTTATACTGCGGAGGCTTGTTTCTACTCGGGACTTATCAATACAGCATATCGTCATCTGATGGAGTTTTTGATACTCGAAGGACCTTCGCCTTTTACCTTGCGACTGATGACGAAATGCGCGATGCTCAATCAGGAATGGGATCTGGCGGACCGTTATCTCTCGATACTTGAGAAGATGTACTTCCAACGGGGCTTTACGGAGCAGTATAGAGGGTATTTGGCGCACAAGGAACTGATCGCACGGGACGCCGAACTGGCCTCTGTTTTTGATCTCGAACCGGTGGTCAATACCTTTGAACAGATGTATCAGGAGCCGCTCTTTATCGGCTATTATATCAATCTGACCAAAGGCAAGAGCAGACGTTCGTTGGATCTGTCGCTGGCGGCTTGTCTCTACGCAAAGGAGCTGGAAGCTTTTCTGGTAAGGACACAGGCATTGCGCGGGCAGTCGCATATCGCGACGCATTACCAAGAGGCGATCGCACTGGAAGTGTTCTCTTCGGGCAACGGCATTGAGAAACAGTTTCCGATCAGTGCACCGGTCGCTCAACGAACAGAAAGCTTATTGAGGGAGATATCAAAATATATGGATGATAAGCAAAAAGGAAGGGATGTTCTACGAAAGGAATACGGAAATCATTTTCTCTATTACTATATATTTGGGAACATGGTATCCGGTCAACAAGAGGCCAAAGAAACGCATAAAAACGGAGTCAACTGATGAAACGAATAATCTATCTGATACTGCTGTCTGTACTCTGCTTCTCTTGCAAGAAGAAAGCGGTCATACCTGAGACGTTTACCTATAAAAAAGAAATGGCAGTGATCGTTCCTGACTATACGTTGCTGACCATTCCACCGAATATCGCGCCGATGAACTTCCGGGTGAAGGGCGAGGTGAAGGCGGCTGTCGTGCAGGTAACGGGAGGTGGCAAGGAGGTAATTGTGGCAGGTGATGATCAAAACACGATCCAGTTTCCTGCTGATTCCTGGCGTGATTTGCTGCGTGCCAGTAAAGGGAAAGAGCTCACCTTTACGATCTATACGAAGGATAAGGAAGGGGAATGGACACGCTGGCAGAGTTATGCTAATCAGGTGGCCAACGAGGATATTGACCCTTATCTCTCCTATCGGTTGATCGAACCGGGGTACGAACTGTATCGTCAGTTGGGGATTTACCAGAGAGACCTCACCTCCTTTGTCGAGAAGCCCATCTATGAGAATAACAGGGAGTATGATCTGAAAGAGAATCACTGTATCAATTGCCATACGTATCAAAACAGAAAGACGGAAAACATGCTGTTTCATGTGCGACAGGCGCATGGGGGCACGGTGATCGTGCAGGGTGATAAGGTCAAGAAGGTAAACTTAAAGACGGACTCGACACTCTCTGCGGGCGTCTATCCGGCATGGCATCCGACGCTCAACAAAATTGTTTTTTCTGTCAATAAAACTGGTCAGTCGTTTTTTCTCATCGGGCAGACTAAGGTGGAGGTGCTTGACGAGGCATCAGACCTGATCATCTATGACGTGGAGAAGAATGAGGTGACTCCGATCTGTAACACGCCGGATCTGTTTGAGACTTTCCCCACCTGGAATAAAACCGGAGACACGCTTTTCTATTGCGTTGCCAAGCCGGAG
>JAQUZH010000070.1 GCA_028691445.1 Bacteroidales bacterium
CGTCGAACTTGAAAAGCACGATGTGGTAATGTGGGAAAAGCACGGCACATTGGCTGTCGGCGACGATATCATCGAAACATTTGATATGATTGATACTCTTTCCAAGTCTGCCCAGATCTATCTTTTAGGAAAACAAGCCGGATTTGCACCGGAAGGTATGACGGATCAGCAACTGGACGATCTAGTCGGTTTCTTTCATCTACCTGAATAATTAACCACTACAGTCAGAGTCCCACCTGCGACTTCTGACTGTAGTATTTCTTCCATCTTCTATTACATCACGCACTCCATGAAACAGCTATTCATACTTGCATTATCTGCTCTATCCATTTTAACAGGAAAAGCTCAAAACGCAATTCCATCATCCGGAGTAACAAACGACAAAGAAATCACTCAGATTGACTCACGCACAAGAGCTTATTTGCCTCCGACACGAATCTTGTGGAGCAATACGACCGGCGAAGCGACTATAACAGGAGCCGAAAACTTACTGCAGCCGGGAAATGGTCAATCGGAACTGGTACAAGGAAAACTCTGTCACATGACCAACGGAGCCGCAGGACAAGCTTCCATCCTGCTTGACTTTGGAAGGGAACTACAGGGTGGACTTCAGATTGTTACCGGCATGTCTACCTCGAGAGAGGTCAAAGTACGGATACGCTATGGAGAGTCGGCTTCCGAAGCTATGTGTGAGATTGATGGGAAGAATGGTGCAACGAACGATCATGCCATACGCGATTTCACACTTTCTCTGCCTTGGCTGGGAGTGGCTGAGACCGGAAACTCAGGATTTCGGTTTGCGCGCATTGATTTAGTTGGTGCAAACGCCGATCTTCTACTGAAAGAGGTACGAGCTATCTTTACCTACAGAGACATTGCTTACAGAGGTTCGTTTCGTTGCAACGACGAACGTCTGAATCAGATATGGAAGACCGGTGCCTACACAGTGCACCTCAATATGCAGGAATACTTATGGGACGGTGTAAAACGCGACCGATTGGTATGGGTCGGTGATATGCATCCGGAAATCATGACGATCAACTCGGTCTTTGGATACAACGAAGTCGTACCTAAAAGTTTGGACCTGATCCGCGACATGACTCCCGTTCCGGAATGGATGAACGGAATCAGTTCGTATTCCATCTGGTGGTTGCTGATCCATCGTGACTGGTATTACTACCAAGGAAATCTCACGTACCTGAAAGAGCAACAGACCTATATTACCAAATTGCTGAATCATCTGATGACGAAAGTCGGGAAAGATGGAAAAGAACAACTGGATGGAAATCGTTTTCTGGATTGGCCTTCCAGTGAAAACCAAAAAGGAGTGGATGCCGGACTTCAAGCTCTGATGGTACTCGCCATGGATGCCGGCAAAGAGTTGGCCAGCGCACTCGAGGACAAAGAACTGGCCTCTCAATGTGAAAAAACGGCTAAAAAACTCCGTTCCTACTCACCCGATCCGAATGACTCCAAACAAGGAGCCGCATTGATGTCGTTGGCCGGACTGACAGATCCATCCAAAGCAGACAAAACGATTCTCTCCAAAGGAGGAGCGAAAGGCTTCTCTTCATTCTATGGCTATTATATGCTGCAAGCGATGGCAAAAGCCGGCAACTACGAGGGCTCACTGCAGATCATCCGCACCTATTGGGGAGCTATGCTTGATCTGGGAGCGACCACATTTTGGGAAGACTTCAATATGGATTGGATCCCGGGAGCTTCCAGAATTGACGAATTGGTGCCGGAAGGGAAAACCGATATCCACAGCGCCTATGGCAACTATTGCTACAAGGGATTCCGTCATAGTTTGTCTCATGGATGGGCTTCCGGACCAACTTCCTGGTTAAGCGAACATGTATTGGGAGTAAAAGTGATCAAACCAGGTTGTAAGGTGGTGCGTATTCAGCCTCATCTGGGCGATTTGTCATGGGTAGAAGGGAGCTTTCCAACACCTTTCGGTGATATTAAGATAAGGCACGAAAAACGATCGGACGGTACTATACGATCTAAAATAGACGCTCCAGCTGGAATTGAAATTAGTAAATAGACGCACACATTATGAGAAGAATCACATATCTCACCCAATCTCTCTTCCTTTTGTTGGGAGTATTCTGGACAATCACCTCTTGTCAGGGAAAATCAAAGACAGAGGATCTTTCAAATATCGAACAAACTTTTCGTGATGTGCCTAAGTCATCGCCCATCGGTGTGTATTGGTATTGGATGTCTGACAATATATCTAAAGAGGGTGTCATCAAAGATCTTAAAGCAATGAAGGAGGCCGGTATCAACCGTGCATACATAGGCAATATTGCTCAAGACCCTTCAGATATTCCATACGGGAAGGTCAAAATATTTACAGATGAATGGTGGGATATTATCCATACAGCATTGAAAACAGCCGGCGAACTGGATATCGAAATCGGCATATTCAATAGTCCGGGATGGAGTCAGTCCGGTGGACCATGGGTCAAACCGGAACAAGCCATGCGTTATTTGACTTCACGGAAACTATCAGTGAAAGGTCCAACGCAACTTACTATTCCATTGCCTCCTATTCCCGTAGATGCGCAAGATGTAAAAACGATTGCATATCCCGATCTTTCCGCCAAACAAAAAGTAACCTTTACAATGACATCAGATGGAAAGGGCGTCATTGATCTAAAGGGAACCGCAGCCGATAGTGTGCGGAGCCTTATCGTTACTTTCAAAGGACAACCTGTAGTCACAATGGGACAATTATATGTAAAAAAAGGGGATGCATACGATTCGATTCGGAGCATCGTCATCGACAGAAGCAATCCCGCTCTCAACGTGGGCTTTGACCCCTATGCACCGGTTGCAGTTTCAATCCCGGCAACTTATGGATCGTCTTTCCGACTGATACTAAGTACCGGCAATGAAGGAGCGATCGAGAAGGTAACCCTCTCCTCCATTCCTTGTGTAGAAAGATATCCAGAAAAATCATTGGCGAAGATGTTTCAGACCCCCCTTCCCATGTGGAATGATTATCTCTGGGACAAACAGCCGGCCATCGGCGATACCAATCTGGTGATCAATCCGTCGAAAGTGATTGACCTGACAAGTCAGATAAATAAAGAGGGCATACTGACATGGAATGTACCCAATGGTAACTGGACAATCATGCGTACCTATATGGTTCCAACCGGAGTGACCAATTCACCGGCCACGCCCGAAGGCACCGGACTGGAAGTAGACAAAATGAGCAAGAAGCACATCGCTGCGCATTTCGACGCCTTTATCGGAGAGATCCTTCGACGGATACCGGAGAATGATCGCAAGTCTTTCAAGATTGTCGTAGAGGATAGTTATGAAACAGGTGGACAGAACTGGACTGATCAGATGATTGAGCTGTTCAAGGAACGGTACGGATATGATCCTACCCCTTTCATTCCAGTTATGGAAGGCCATGTAGTCGGTTCGAGCGACCTCTCCGATCGTTTTCTCTGGGATCTCCGCCGTTTGGTGGCAGACAAAGTATCCAAAGATTACGTGGGTGGGTTGCGCGAAATAAGCAACAAACACGGGCTGACCACCTGGTTGGAAAACTATGGACACTGGGGCTTTCCAGGCGAGTTTTTGCAGTACGGAGGGGAATCTGACGAGATTGCCGGGGAGTTCTGGAGCGAAGGTTCTTTAGGAGACATTGAAAACCGTGCCGCCTCTTCCTGCGGTCATATATACGGAAAAAAGAAAGTATGGGCCGAATCATTTACCGCAGGCGGACCGGGCTTCTCTCGTTATCCGGCCATCATGAAACAAAGAGGCGACCGTTTCTTTACAGAAGGAATCAACAGTACACTGCTTCACCTGTTCATTCAGCAACCGGATGATCGGATGCCGGGACTAAGCGCCCCTTTCGGCAATGAGTTTAACAGAAACAACACTTGGTTTTCACACATGAATCTCTTTACCGACTACCTGAAAAGATGCAACTTTATGCTGCAACAAGGTCGATACATCGCTGACGTAGCTTACTTTATTGGCGAAGATGCGCCAAAGATGACCGGCGTTCGTAGTCCGGAAATACCGAAAGGATATTCGTATGATTACATCAATGCAGAAGTATTGCAAAACTTCGCATCCGTAGAGAATGGTATGTTGACGCTGAAGAGCGGCATGCAATATCGGGTTCTGGTGTTACCTCCGCTGAAGACGATGCGTCCGGATGTGCTTCTGACCATCAAGGAGTTGGTCAGCAAAGGGATGACTCTATTGGGAGATGCGCCCGAACAGTCACCGAGCATGGAGAACTATCCGGCCGCCGACCAATTGGTGAAGAGTATAGCTCGTGAAGTCTGGGGATCATTCAAAGACTCAACAATCAGCCAAGTCGACTACGGCAAAGGAAAAGTCTATTCCGGTGTTTCGCTGGAAGAGCTCTTTGAGAACGAAGATCTGATTCCAGATTTTGATCTGAAGGAGACAAATGCGCCACTCTTATTTATCCACCGAACATACAGTGAAGGAGAGATCTATTTTGTGTCCAATCAGAGTGGCGAAAAAGTAACAGCAGCTCCAGCCTTTAGAGTGACCGGGAAAGTGCCCGAACTGTGGGTACCACAAACCGGCGAACAAAGGTTGCTTCCAAAATTTGAAAGAACGTCAACCACGACGACCGTTCCCCTTGAACTGGAAGCCTATGAGAGTGCGTTCATTCTATTTCGCAAAAAAGGCGTCCCGGACAAGAACTCCAAACAGGAAAACTATCCGTTCAAGGAATACCTTGGTTTCACGCACACACCATGGGAGGTTCAGTTTGATGCAACAAAAGGCGGTCCGAAAGATAGAGTAACGTTTGAAACGCTCACCGACTGGACTCAAAGTAAAGATTCCACAATAAAATACTATTCAGGAAAAGCAACCTACACCACCTACTTCTCACTCAGCGAGATACCGGAAGGAGAGATTTATATCGACCTTGGCAAAGTGATGGTCATGGCAAAAGTAAAACTGAACGGAAAAGAAGTGGGAGGAGTATGGACAGCCCCCTATCGACTAAACATCAGCAAACAGATCAAACGGGGAGAGAACAGGCTGGAAATTGAAGTGGTAAACAACTGGAAGAACCGGATCATCGGCGATCTGCGTCTGGAAGGATACAAACGAATCACTTCGACCAATGGCAAAGACTATAACGGAAACTCAGAATTACAATCCTCCGGACTTCTTGGTCCGGTAGAACTACAGGTATTCCATTATCAAATGATCCAATAGTTTTCCGAAAAACATCCGTATAAAAGAGAAAAATCTTCCGTATCTTTCCTCCGTTTCACAGTTGTGAAACGGAGGAAAGATACGGAAGAAAAAAGGACTCGTTCCGTGTGGCTCCTTCGATTCGTCGGAACAGAGATATGAAAGCATCAGATATATCGAATAAATGATTACTTTTGCTTTGTAAGCCATACAAATAATCTCATTTTTCACCATGAAAGAACCTCGATTTGATCATCTTAAATACCTCTACATCAATTCCCAGGACGAAGAGTGGGGAATTGCAGTAACAACCGTGGGATACCAGTTTATCCCACCGGAAGGTCAATATCCGCAGTCGCAACATCCCGATTCGTACACCTTCAAACCTCAATCCGGACGCATATTGAATGAATACCAGCTCGTCTATATTACCAAAGGTAGCGGCTATTTTTCATCGCAATCCGTAAAGATGCAACGTATACACGCGGGCACCATGATCCTGCTCTTTCCGGGGGAGTGGCACAGTTATTATCCGGACAAGAACAGCGGATGGGATGAGTATTGGGTCGGTTTTCGTGGCAGTTATATTGACAATTGGGTGGAGAAGCATTTCTTCTCCAAAAAAGAGCCTTTGCATCTCATCGGAGTGAGTGCGACCATTGTGAGTTTGTACGAAGATATCATCCGCTATGCCTCGCAGGAAAAGTCAGGCTTTCAGCAAATGACTTCAAGTATCGTGCTACACATACTCGGCAGTGTCTATTATCGCGAAAGCAACAACTCCTTCAACAACTCTTACACAGTAGATAAGATCAATGAAGCAAGGGTATTGATGAAAAACAGTCAAGAGAGGGAACTTTCCCCCGAACAGATCGCCATTGAAATCGGAGTGAGTTATTCCTGGTTTAGGCGCATGTTCAGAGAATACACGGGAACATCACCTGCCCAGTACCTTATCCAGCAAAAGATACTCCGGGCGAAAGAACTTTTGACCTCCACCACCAACTCCATTTCGGAGATTGCCTTTATCCTGAACTTTGAGAACACGGGACAGTTCTCCACTTTCTTCCGAAAAAAAGAGGGCGTTACTCCTTCTGAGTTCAGAAACAGGGTGCACTAACGTCGTCCACACTACAAAAGAAAAGAGAGTAACAAGGGTGACCTTGGCTACTCTCTTTCCTTGTAGAAGAAGATCGATCAAAGCGATCGAAGACAAAGAGGTTAGTTTGCCGCTTTCTTGTTAAAGACCATCGTTACGGTCGGATTAGAGAACATCCCAAAAGTAGCTGCTGCTGTCTCAATCTTTCCATAGACCGGCGATTCAGTCAAACCGTCTACTTTTGTGCCAAAAAGCGTCGATGTCATACTCGTTACATCAGCCACTTGCATGGCAACCTTCATCTGCGTATCCGAAATAGCGAGTATTTTGAACGTATACTCTTTGGTAGCAGCAGTCAGTTTGACCTTACCGGTAGAAACTGCATAGGTATAGTTCACATTAATCATACTATTCACCAAACCACCCAACAGACTGCTCAAAGAGTTAGGATCAGTAGTAGCACCCTGGATCACTTTCTTGTTTATGATTCCTGTCTTATCCGACTTATAAGTCATCTCACTGTTGTCAAACAGTGTCGAAACGGTGGTGATGATGGTAGCCGTATCCACGACGCCCCCTTGACCGGAGAGATTTAGTAACAGTCCTGCGCTATAGGCAGTCTGGTCTTCCTGGTAATCCCATGTTCCAATAATTTTTTCACTGATTGTAGCCTCATCTTCCTGACAGCTGGTTGTTCCAACCAACAGCGCTACCACACACATCACCTGCACAAAAGAGAAAAATTGTTTCATTCTAGTAGTTTTATTCGTTCGTAATTGTATTATCTGCAGCAAAAATAACTATTATATCATAAAGCAGGAAGGCTCATCCCATTTATCTTACGAAACATATCCAACGCATAGACATCGGTCATACCCGACAGATAGTCCAACGAACAGAGAATCTTTCCATAAGCGGTGGGCGCGTCGGTCTCATATTGTTGCGGAATCCTCCTGAAAATTACCTTGGAATAAGCCTTTTCCGGATTAAAGATTGCCTGCAAAGTGTTATCCAATATGGTTGTAATGATCTTATAACCGGCCAATTCAATGTCAATGACATCTTTGGAATGATAGATCTTGGCAAAAGCAACCTCTTCACAAGCTTCATACGCTTTGGTCGCCTCATCAGACATCTGTTTGATGAGAGACTTCTCAAAAGTGCCGGTCAATAGGGCTTTTTCATGCTCAACAAACACACGCGCACACTCATCCACCAGTTTGCCGATCACACACGAACGAAGATAGGCGACACGTTCGTTCTCATCATCCACCATCTGCAATACCCGGTTGATACTCTCCAACCGTGCACCAGTAAAGAAATGACAGAAAAGATCCAACGTCTCTTGCGTGGTCAACAGTTTCAGCTTATGCGCATCTTCAATATCCATGACCTGATAACAGATATCATCGGCCGCTTCCACCAGATAAACCAGTGGATGACGCACATAGTGAGCAGGGTGCTCAGACAGAGAGATGATCCCCATCTCTTCGGCGATCGTACGAAAGCTCTCCTGCTCGGTTTGAAAGAAACCAAACTTCCCATTTTCATTACAGATAAGAGAAGAATAGGGATATTTTACGATCGAACCCAATGTGGAGTAGGTCATGGCAAAGCCCCCTTTTCGACGTCCTTTAAACTGATGGGTAAGCAGACGGAAGGCATTCGCGTTTCCTTCAAAATGGATCAGATCGTGCCACTCTTCCGGCGTAACGAGCGACGCATATTTCGCACCGTTTCCCTCCTGAAAATAGGCAGAAACAGCACTCTCGCCCGAATGACCAAAAGGAGGATTGCCCAGATCATGAGCCAGACAAGCGGTCGAAACGATCGAACCAATCTCAGTCAACTTGGGATGAAGTGCCAACGGGTATTTCTCCAGCAACTTTTGAGACACCTGAGTTCCCAGCGAACGACCCACACTGGACACCTCAAGACTATGGGTCAAACGATTGTGAACAAAGACACTGCCGGGAAGCGGAAAGACCTGCGTTTTATTTTGTAACCGTCTGAAAGGTGCCGAAAATATCAAACGATCGTAATCTCTTTGAAATAAAGTGCGTTCATGAGAGTGTTCTTCCTGATAATCTTCCATCCCAAAGCGCTTGGCCGAGATGAGTTTCTCCCATTTCATTGGTTCCATATCCATCGATTTTATAAGTTCACAAAGTTAATTAATTCGGTTGATTCAGCCATCATCAAACTAAAACTCTTTATTTGTTGGATATTTTGTGCAAAACAACTATGTTTGTTATTTCAAGAACAATCCAAATGAATCCAATACGCAATGTATTACAGTTTTATACCGAAGGTTTTCGAAATATGAACCTTGGGAAGACGCTTTGGGCTATCATCCTGATCAAACTGGCGATTATGTTCTTGATCTTGAAAATCTTCTTTTTTCCAAACTTCCTGAAAGAGAATCACAAAATTTCGACGGAAGAGAAACAAGATTACATCTCCACTGAATTAATCAAACGGGCAAACCCTTAATCTTCTTGTTATGAATGAAACGATCGATCCCTCACTGATTGACTGGTCACGGGCACAATTCGCTTTAACTGCCATGTATCATTGGCTCTTTGTTCCCCTCACATTAGGATTAGGTCTTATCATGGCCTTGATGGAAACAGCCTATTATGTGACAGAAGATCTGTTTTGGAAGCGTACGGTGAAGTTTTGGATGAAGCTGTTTGGTATCAACTTTGCCATCGGAGTGGCCACCGGAATCATACTTGAATTTGAATTCGGCACAAACTGGAGCAATTACTCCTGGTTTGTCGGCGATATTTTCGGCGCACCCTTGGCGATAGAGGGCATACTCGCCTTTTTCATGGAATCGACCTTTGTCGCAGTGATGTATTTCGGATGGAACAAAGTGAGCAAGAAGTTTCACCTCGCTTCGACGTGGCTGACTACCATCGGAGCCACTCTCTCGGCGTGGTGGATCCTGGTAGCAAATGCCTGGATGCAATATCCCGTCGGCATGGAGTTTAACCCGGACACCGTACGCAACGAGATGAATGATTTCCTGGCAGTAGCCTTTTCACCTGTTGCAGTCAATAAATTCATACACACCGTCCTTTCAGGTTGGGTCTTGGGAGCCGCTTTTGTAGCCGGAATCAGCTTTTGGTTCTTGCTGAAGAAACGAGAAACGGAGTTTGCCGTGGCTAGTTTGAAGATTGCGGCATGGTTTGGTTTGATCGCTTCTGTTCTTTGCGCCATCGCAGGAGATGGTTCGGCTTACAATGTCGGCAGGGTACAACCGATGAAGCTGGCTGCAATGGAGGCGCTCTATGAAGGACATACCCGACAGGGACTTATCGCCTTGGGTGTTGTCAATCCAGATAAGGAAGCATACAACGACTCTACGCCTCCTGTTCTTCTCAAACTTGAAATACCGAATATGCTCTCCTGGCTGGTTGGTCGCGACATACAAACGTTTGTGCCGGGCATAAAAGATATCATTGATGGTGGCTATCCGACAACAAATGGACTTGCTCTTTCTGCTGCTGAAAAGATGAAGAAAGGCCGCATTGCCATTGATGCACTTGCACATTATCGCGAGGCGGTAACTGAAGGAGATAAAGAAAGAGCACAACTCAATCGGAACTTACTCAAGGAAAACTACCCCTATTTTGGCTACGGCTACCTCAACAAGCCGGAGGAACTGATACCCAACGTTCCACTCAATTTCTACGCTTTTCGCATCATGGTCGGGTTGGGCGGCTATTTTATTCTGTTCTTTGCCTTGGTGTTGGTTGCTTGTTACAAGAACAAGTGGCTTTCTGGGAAGTTTTTGCAATGGGTCGGCATACTAACCATTCCCTTGGCATATATCGCAGGTGAAGCAGGTTGGATTGTGTCGGAAGCTGGTCGGCAGCCCTGGGCGATTCAGGATGTCTTACCCAATAGTGCGGCGATTTCGCGACTGGATGTCTCTTCTGTTCAAACAACCTTCTTTGTCTTTGTAGTGTTGTTTGCCGTGCTGCTGCTCGCAGAGATACGCATCATGTTGCGCGAAATCAAGAAAGGCCCGGAGGGAGAATCGCACTAAACTTTTAAATCAACCCGTTTATTATGAATACAACGCTTATTTTCTTACAGCAATACTGGTGGTTTATCATCTCTCTGCTCGGTGGATTATTGGTCTTTCTTCTCTTCGTACAGGGAGGGCAATCGCTCCTCTTTTCTTTCGGAAAGAACGAACAGGAGCAGCGGATGCTACTTAATCTCACCGGACGTAAATGGGAATTCACATTTACCACGCTTGTCACTTTTGGAGGAGCCTTCTTTGCCTCTTTTCCTCTCTTTTATTCCACCAGTTTTGGTGGTGCATACTGGGTCTGGATGCTCATTCTCCTGAGTTTCATCTTGCAAGCCGTCTCTTATGAGTTTCAATCACACAAAGGAAATGTATTGGGCAATAAAGTGTATCGATGCTTTCTGGTTTTCAACGGTTTCGCTGCGCCTATTCTGCTCGGTACAGCAATTGGCACCTTCTTCAACGGGGCATCGTTTGTGGTTGATAAAGGAGCGATCCTGTCGGCATCCATGCCGGTCATCTCCTATTGGACAACTCCTTGGCACGGACTAGAGGCTGTTGCTAATCCATGGAACGTAGCTCTTGGTCTGGCTGTCTTCTTCCTGGCCCGAATTCTTGGAACACTCTATTTCCTACAATCCGTCTCTGAGCCATCGATTATGGAAAGATGCCGTAGATCGCTTTTGCCCTCGACCCTCTTGTTTCTGCTCTTCTTTCTGGCATTTGTCGTTCACATACTTTTTGCGACCGGACTGGCTGTTGATCCTACCAATGGAACCATCTATCCCGAAGCGTACAAATATCTTCACAATCTGATGGCTTTGCCGGCAGTTGCCCTCACCTTTGTGGTCGGGGTATTGTGCGTGCTGACCGGCATAATCCGTACACTGATCTCCTCGACCTATATCCGGGGTATCTGGTGGACAGGCATTGGCACCGTACTGACCGTACTCGCGCTGTTTCTGATAGCAGGATACAACCATACAGCCTATTACCCTTCAGTCGTAGATATGCAGAGTTCGCTGACTATATCCAACAGTTCGTCGAGTCTGTTCACGTTAAAAGTAATGGCTTGGGTATCCTTGATCATTCCTTTTGTGCTTGGTTATATAATTTATGCCTGGAGATCGATCGATACGACTCGGATGAATGCCGACGAACTTAAAAACGAAGGACATTATTAATCCATGATGCTGACTAGTTTTGAGCCGGTCGTCAATCAGGAGACGACCACCTTGATCATCGGAACCATGCCCGGAGTTGTCTCTTTGAAAGTGCAGGAATATTATGGTAATAAGCGCAATGCTTTCTGGACTCTTCTTTTTGACATCCTCGGCGAAAGGCCCACAGAGTTGACTTATCCGGAAAGACTAGATGTGCTATTAAAGCATCAGATCGGACTTTGGGATAGTTTGGCGGCATGCGAACGGGAAGGGAGTCTGGACTCAAACATCCGAAAAGGGGTGCCCAACGACTTTCCTGCTCTCTTCTTGCGCTATCCATCCATCAACCGGTTACTCTTCAACGGGAAGAACAGTTTTCAGTTTTACGTGCAAGCGTATGGCGTTCCGGAAGCGATGGAATATCATCTCTTGCCCTCCACCAGTCCGGCTAATGCGATGAAAAATTATGCGGAGAAGAAACTTCTCTGGCAAAAAGCGTTGGACAAAATAACACTCTTCTGATTCGAAAAAGAGAAATCGTACCTCTCTATAAAAGAAAAAGTCGTATTTTTGCGGTTCCAAATAAATGCTGAAACAATGGATGATACACTCATTATTTACAATACGCTGACCCGGAAGAAAGAAGTTTTCAAACCGATCAACGCTCCCTATGTGGGTATGTATGTTTGCGGACCAACAGTCTATGGTGATGCTCATTTAGGACATGCCCGTCCGGCTATCACTTTCGACCTGGTGTACCGCTATCTTTCTCATTTGGGCTATAAAGTGCGCTATGTGCGCAACATCACCGATGTGGGACATCTCGAACATGATGCCGATGAGGGAGAAGATAAGATTGCAAAAAAGGCCAGAATCGAGCAGAAAGAACCGATGGAGATCGTTCAATATTACCTGAACAGATACCACAAAAATATGGAGGCGCTCAATGTGCTTCCTCCAAGCATCGAGCCACACGCTTCCGGACACATCATCGAACAAATCGCTTTTGTTCAGCAGATTTTGGATGCAGGGTTTGCGTATGTAAGTGAAGGCTCTGTATACTTCGACGTGGAGAAGTACAACAAAAAGCACCACTACGGCAAACTCTCCGGCAGAAATATCGACGACTTACTAGAAACGACTCGCGAACTGGATGGCCAGTCTGAGAAACGTCGTTCGGTTGACTTTGCTCTCTGGAAGAAAGCCTCCCCTGAACATATCATGCATTGGCCCTCTCCGTGGAGTGAAGGTTTCCCGGGATGGCACATGGAGTGCTCGGCGATGGGTACCAAGTATCTGGGTGTAGAGTTTGACATAC
>JAQUZH010000071.1 GCA_028691445.1 Bacteroidales bacterium
CAACATGGGAGCAAAGGAACGATAATCATCATTCAACTGACCGAGTTCTCCATTATTCGATGATGTAGAGGTATCGGTAATTTTAGGAGAACGGATATAATAACGCAAAGAAAGAGAAAGTTCCAATCCGTTGAGAACCTCTTGGGACACCCCTACCTTGAAGTTCAGTTCGTTGTAGTACTGAAAATGAATGGAATCTAGATTAAGAACAGAGTCACTCTTTAACTTGTCAAACATCTGACTGTTGTAAATTCTGTTGCCATTACCCATACCAAAATTAAAATATCCACGCTTCTCAGGAAAATAGAGAAAAGAGAGATCAGACCCCCAATAAAAGTCATTCAATTTAAATGCATAACCCAATTGAGGATGAAACTGAAGTATTCTGTTTCCTGCATACTCTTTTCCAATCATCAAATCTTGTTTCCAGATCAAACCGTCCGTCTTACTGTAATCAAACAAAGCCGGGTTTGCTATTCCCCGATAGTCCAGTTGCATGTAATCGTTGGCATTCGAACGTACTGGAGAGGCAACGCGACTTGCCACGCTCAACATGTAAGATCTCGGATCAAAATTAATAGACGACCTCTTGGCTGGTGATGGAAGGGTATCTTTCTTTGCATTAATAATTGCTGCTTCATCCGGAGAAAGAGGAATAGGACGGTTTTGTTCCCAAAATGACTGATCGGAATTGACCTCCATTTTCCCCTGCTTTTCTTCGAGAGTGAAATAACTACTCAAATCATATCCAACGGGATTTCCTTCATGCTCAACAGTATCATTTAGCTGATAACTTCCCACATCAACATGCGTTTGATACAATCCTTTTATACTATTTCCCAAAAAGTGGGTATTGATATCGATCTTATGTTCATCGACAACGAACACCTCTTTTTCAAGTTCCTGTAATTTTAATTCGACATTAAAACGAGTTTGCGCATATTCACCTTTAAATGCAAACCGCTTGATTCCCCAGGTTTTCGGGATAACATCCATGTAACCATTCACCAACTGCTGAGAGGAATATTTAGGAGTAATCTTTATCCTATAGGAGAAACTTCCATCCTCATCATACGCCACCTCATTAAATTCGTAATTGTAATACTTCAAGGCCTTCTCACTTAGTGGAGAGATCACGGTATTGGATAGATAGGTCTGACTGAAAACATTAATCTTTAAAAAAGGAAGAATCCGGGTATTTGGATTCACATTATTCTTCGAGGTATTATTGTAAGCGATTACGTTTGACTCGAAAATATCAGGCGCGTTAAAATGCACATCACTGATCAACTCCTGAATATATTGGCTGCTCTTCGAAGACAATCTGATTTCTGATGGAATCAACCGGATCAATTCATTCTTTTTTTTGACGGTTACCACAGCTTTTGTATATACCTTCGAATGAAGAGTTTTGATTCTTCTTTCATACAAGGGAGCCATCCGGATACAATTTGCTACGATAGAATCAGTAGGTACAATCATAATCGGAGGAATATCTGCATGGCTACTCATGGAGAAAAAACCATTACAGATAACCAAAAACAATATGAATATGCAGTGCTTAACCATAAAACTGAACAAAAATAGAAAGAATAACAGGGTGTTTTCAAATTTTATGCCTTAAATGCGAGAGAATTAATGTTTTTGGTCTATTTTTGTGCTGCAGAACATGCTTATAAAGCAGCAATGAGTAAAAAAGAATTAGTCGATTTTGAGATATACGAGCTTTCAGAGTTTTGGGAACTTCTGACGGAAGAACAACGCGATGCTGTAAGGAAGAATCATTCAATCCAGTTCTATAAAAAAAATGAAATTATTTATAGCGAGGGGGATGAGGCAAGGAACATCATGTGCCTTTTAAAAGGTAAAGTCAAAATATACAAAGAAGGCGTCGGAGGAAGAAGCCAAATCATACGTATGATTCGACCGGTGCAATATTTCGGTTACCGTGCATTTTTTGCGACAGAACCTTATGTAACAAGTGCTGCTGCTTTTGAATCGTCAACCGTCGTGTTTATTCCGATGGAAGTCATTTGTAGGTTTGTAGAAGAAAACAATAAAATAGCCATGTTTCTTATCCGTGAGCTTTCCGTCGATCTTGGAATAGCAGACGAACGAACAGTCACACTTACTCAGAAACATATTCGCGGACGACTTGCTGAAGCTTTGTTGGTCTTGAAAGACAAATATGGCTATGAAGAAGACAATCTTACGCTCAGCATCTTTCTTTCCAGAGAAGATCTGGCCGGATTATCCAATATGACAACGTCTAATGCTATACGCACTTTGTCCAACTTCGCTACCGAGAAACTTATAATAGTAGATGGAAGAAAGATTCTTATTCTGGATGAAGAAAAATTAAGAAGGATCAGCCGAATCGGCTAATCCCTCCCTTTCTAAAACGCATTAATAACCTTCCTGATTTCTGTGAGACGGGTAAGTAGCCCTTCCAACAAATCAAGTCGTAACATATTTGCTCCATCTGATTTGGCTACAGAAGGATCTTCGTGTGTCTCAATAAACAATCCATCCACACCTGTCACAATCCCCGCACGTGCTATCGTTTCTATGAGTTGTGGCATTCCTCCGGTAACACCACTTGTTTGATTAGGTTGCTGCAAAGAATGTGTACAGTCCAGAATAACCGGAAAACCAAAACTTTTCATCACAGGAATGGCTCTGTAATCAACGATTAAATCCTGATATCCAAAGGTAGTTCCCCGTTCGGTAATCATGACATTTGAATTGCCCGATTCAACCACTTTTCGTACAGCAAATTGCATCGCCTCTCCGGATAAGAACTGTCCTTTCTTCACATTGACCACCTTACCTGTTTCTGCTGCCGCAATCAAAAGATCTGTCTGTCTGCATAGAAATGCCGGGATTTGTAATATATCGACATACTCGGCAGCGATCGATGCTTCCTCTGCGGTATGAATATCTGTGACGGTATGAATCCCAAAGGTTTCATGCACTTTCCGGAGTACCTTTAATGCTTTTTCATCGCCAATGCCTGTGAATGAATCGATGCGCGACCTATTGGCTTTCCTGTAAGAACCTTTGAACACATAGGGGATATTGAGTTTATCTGTCATCTGAACGATTCGCTCGGCAATGCGTAGTGCCATCTCTTCTCCCTCGATCACACAGGGACCGGCAAGGAGGAAGAAATTATTAGAATCGTTCTTCAAGTCTTGTATTGTCATAACTTTATCATTTGAATTATCTGTTTCAATTTTTCTTCCATCGGAAGAGCGCTGTCGATCCAATGAATCTCAAAACCTCTTCGTTCCATTCCACGAAACCAGGTCATCTGCCGTTTCGCAAATTGATGTATCGCAATTTCCAATTGCGTAACCATCTCTTCATAGGTCAGCTGACCTATCACATATAGGGTGAGATACTTATATTCAAGTCCATAATAGATCAAATCTTCTGGCTTTACACCTTTCTCAATAATATGCTTTACCTCATCAACCATCCCTTCGTCAAGCCGTTGACGAAGACGCTTTGAGATTCGTTCTCTTCTGAGTTCACGATCTACATGCAACCCAATGATTAGACTATTCAACTTCGGAAAGTCATGGTCTTCTTTGGGGGTATGTTCATAAAAGAGTTCGATTTCGATCGCACGAATCGCTCTTTTCACAGTATCTACATCTGTATTGTTGTGTAACACTTTGTAGCCGGAAAGTATCTCCTTTAATTCATCAAGAGATTTGGAAGCCAGACTCTTTCTCAGTTCAATATTCTCAGGAACAGGTAGAAGTTTATAACCTTTCAGCACGGATTCAATATACATTCCTGATCCTCCACATAGAATCGGACAACAATCTTTGGCTTTGATCGATTCATATGTTTTGAGAAAATCATGTTGATATTCAAACACATTGTATTTGGTACCCGGATCGACAATATCGATCAGATGATAAGGAACTTGCTGCCCATTTACCATATAATCACCAAGGTCTTTTCCCGTGCCCAAATCCATCGTCCGGTATACTTGTCTGGAATCTGCACTTATAATTTCCGTATGCAAAGTTTCGGCAAGAGAAGCGGCAAGTGAAGTTTTTCCGGAGGCTGTTGGACCAACAATTGCTATTATGTCTGGTGGGCAATGTATCATACTTGATTTTTGAGTTCGACAAAGATAGATAATTCACGATAATAATCACTCCTTTTTGTCCCTGTTCTTTCGACTTCATTGCGATTCAAACAAGCGTTCATTTTAGATTGAAACACCTTTGTAACATAGTTGAAATTTGATTGTAATACGCATGAAACATATTCGTAATAAGCTCATAGTCAATAGATTTTTTATTTCAAACAAGGAGACAAAGGACTTTAATTGTGACCAATTTGTTCTACATTTGCAGCCTAATTAATTTGAAACATATGGCAATCAATTCTATCTTTTCTTTCCTTACTCCGAGAGAAACAAAATTCTTTCCACTGCTCAACGAGATGAGCGACAAACTAGTTGAGGCTTCTCTGCTCATCAACAAATTAATCCAAAGCACCGACAGAGAGAAAAGCAAAGAAATTTATAAACAGATCAAGGAAGTTGAAACTTCGGGTGATGAACTGATTAATAGAATCTTTGCCGAACTTAACGACACCTTTATTACTCCTTTTGACCGGGAAGATATTCACAACTTATGTGAACGGTTAGATGATGTGCTCGACTTAATCAATTCTTCCGGGAAACGGATAATAATCTACAACCCTAAACATATTCCCGAAAAGACAATTCAGATGTCCAATCTGATCATCAAAGGAAGCCATGCGGTAAAGGCAACTGTCAATGAACTGCACACTATCACCAAGAAACCATTTTACGCATTGGATCAGATCAACAATCTGCATACCGTCGAACATGAAGCAGATGATGTATATGAGCATTTTGTCATGGAGCTCTTTGAGAAAGAAGTGGACAGCATTGAGCTGATAAAGATCAAAGAGATCATGCAAGAACTGGAAAAAACAACAGACAGATTGGATGCGGTTGGAAAAATTATTAAAACAATCATCGTAAAATACGCGTAAGCAATCCAATATGGAACTATTCATCGTCATTGTTATACTTGCTGTTATCTTTGATTACATCAACGGCTTTCATGATGCAGCAAATGCAATAGCTACTGTGGTATCAACCAAAGTACTCTCTCCTCTTCAAGCTGTATTTTGGGCAGCAGGATTCAACTTTCTCGCCTTTTTCATTTGCAAATATATAATCGGAGAATTCGGTATTGCTGATACTGTCTCAAAAGCTGTCATTCCAGAGTTTATTACTAGTGAGATTATTATTGCAGGATTAATCGCAGCTATTACCTGGAACCTGATTACCTGGCGCATGGGAATTCCCTCTTCTTCTTCACATACGCTTATTGGAGGTTTTGCCGGAGCCGCGATTGCTGCAGCCGGATTTCACTCTATTCATGGACAAGTTATCATCATCATTGCATCCTTTATTTTTATTGCTCCTCTGATTGGAATGATTACCGGTAATCTGATTGCTGTTGCAACGCTTCATTTTTCCAAAAGATGTAAGCCGCATAAGGCCGATAAATGGTTTAAAAGGTTGCAGCTTGTCTCATCAGCTATGATGAGTATTGGTCATGGTATGAATGACTCTCAGAAAGTGATGGGTATCATCGGTGCAGCCATGATTGCAAACGGGCAATTGGATGAAATAAAGAATATCCCTGATTGGGTACCAATTACCTGTTTTGGAGCAATAGCAGCAGGCACTCTTTCCGGAGGATGGCGTATTATGAAAACAATGGGTGATAAGATTACCAAGATCTCTCCTGTTGAAGGCTTCTGTGCGGAAACTGCCGGTGCGTTAACGCTTTACCTGACAGAGTTTCTGAAGGTACCGGTAAGTACAACTCATGTAATAACAGGAAGTATTATTGGAGTAGGTGCAACAAAACGGCTCTCAGCTGTACGGTGGGGAGTTACAATCAATCTGGTTTGGGCATGGATACTTACTATTCCGGTTAGTGCATTAATAGCAGCTTCAATTTACTATCTGCTTGTTTATTTAATTGGATAAACACCCAACACTTAAGGAAAAAAGAGAAGATCGGTCATTCATTAGACGATCTTCTCTTTTTGTCATTTGTCCTTGAAAGCAACTATCGGGGAAATAAATACTTAATAATTATTACGAAGTTGTTTCATGTTCGATTTTTGTGCTAATTTTGCAACCTAATTAGTCAAATGATTGATCACATGGCAATAAATTCTATCTTTTCATTTCTTACACCGAAAGAGACAAAATTCTTTCCAATGCTCAATGAGATGAGCGACAAACTGATTGAAGCATCGCTTCTTTTGCACAAACTGCTTATCAGCACCAACAGAACTGAAAGTAAAGAAATTTACAAGCAAATCAAGGAAGTCGAAACTTCTGGAGACGAGCAGATCAATTTAATTTTTTCGGAACTTAACGATACATTCATTACCCCTTTCGACCGGGAAGATATTCACAATCTATGCGAACGATTGGATGATGTGTTGGACTTAATCAACTCATCAGGAAAACGGATCATCATCTACAACCCAAAACAAATTCCTGAAAAGACAATTCAGATGTCGAACCTGATTATCAAAGGTAGTCAGGCCGTTAAAGCAATGGTTGGAGAACTGCATACCATCACAAAAAAGCCATTCTATGCTTTGGATCAGTGCAACCATCTTCACTCTATTGAACACGAAGCAGATGATGTGTATGAGCATTTTGTAATGGAATTATTCGAAAATGAGGTTGACAGCATTGAGCTGATCAAAATCAAAGAGATCATGCAGGAACTCGAAAAGGCTACCGACAAATTGGATGCAGTCGGAAAAATCATCAAAACAATCATCGTAAAATACGCCTGAGCAATCCAACATGGAACTATTAATCATAATTATCGTACTAGCCGTTATCTTTGATTTTATAAATGGATTCCATGATGCGGCAAACTCTATTGCCACAGTGGTATCAACCAAGGTTCTCACGCCTGTACAGGCTGTGATCTGGGCTGCCGCATTTAATTTCATTGCCTTCTTTATTGCCAAATTTATCATTGGTGGTTTTGGTATCGCTGATACTGTTTCGAAAACCGTCTATCCTGAGTTCATCACTAATAAGATTATCATTGCAGGATTGATTGCTGCGATTATCTGGAATCTGCTCACATGGCGTTTAGGAATTCCCTCTTCGTCATCACATACGCTTATAGGTGGATTTGCCGGTTCGGCTGTTGCTGCATGCGGTTTTCAATCGATTCATTATCAGATCATCGTAATCATTGCGTCTTTTATTATTCTTGCGCCTCTCATTGGTATGGTAGGGGGTAATATTATCACAATCATAACACTCCATCTTGCTCAGAAATGCAAACCGCATAAGGCGGATAAGTGGTTTAAGCGACTCCAACTTTTCTCATCAGCCATGCTGAGTATTGGTCACGGTCTGAATGACTCTCAAAAAGTAATGGGTATCATCGGAGCTGCTTTGATTGCAAACGGACAACTGGATAATATGTCAAACATCCCAGACTGGGTACCTATTTGCTGTTTTGCTGCGATTGCGGGAGGAACTCTTTCCGGTGGATGGCGAATCATGAAAACGATGGGAAACAAAATCACCAAGATCACTCCTGTTGAGGGTTTTTGCGCTCAGGCATCTGGAGCATTTACCCTCTTCCTGACAGAAGTGTTGAAAGTTCCAGTAAGTACGACACATGTTATTACAGGTAGTATCATCGGTGTAGGTGCAGTAAAACGCCTGTCTGCGGTTCGTTGGGGTGTCACGCTTGATTTGGTTTGGGCATGGTTGCTTACAATTCCAGTCAGTGGATTTATTGCATGTTGTATCTATTATATGCTTGACTTTCTGATTGGGTAAGAACTCACAAAAGGAAATAAAAGGAGGGCGTTCATCAAATAATGACCGCCCTCCTTTTATTCTATGAGTATCTGAATTACTTCCCGGTAATAATCCGCTTTATCTCATTCAATTTATTCAGAGCATCTAAAGGAGTCAGATTATTGACATCAATGTTTTTGATCTCATCTCTGACCTGTGAAAGAATAGGGTCATCCAACTGAAAGAAACTAAGCTGAATGCCATCTTTGGCCTTTTTGCCGGAAGTGATTGTTCCTTTCAACTCTTTCCTATTCTCAGATTCGAGTTGTTTCAGAATCTCATCTGCTCGATTCAAAATACTTTGTGGCATTCCCGCCATCTTTGCCACGTGAATTCCAAAGGAGTGCTCACTGCCTCCACGCTCCAGTTTGCGAATAAAGATGACCTTATTATCTACCTCTTTCACCGCCACATTATAGTTTTTGATCCGTGGAAAGGTTTTCTCCATCTCATTCAACTCATGGTAGTGGGTTGCAAACAGGGTTTTAGCAGATGCTTTGGGATGATTATGGATATATTCAACAATAGACCATGCGATCGATATTCCGTCATAGGTACTGGTACCTCTACCTAGTTCATCAAACAAGATCAGACTCCGATTGGATATATTATTTAATATGTCAGACGCTTCATTCATCTCGACCATAAACGTGGACTCGCCTTGCGAAATATTGTCCGAAGCACCTACACGGGTAAAGATCTTATCCACATAACCAATTCTGGCACTCTCTGCAGGTACAAAAGAGCCTATCTGAGTCATCAACACAATCAATGCAGTCTGACGAAGTAGCGCTGACTTTCCGGCCATATTCGGTCCTGTTATGATGATAATCTGATTGGAATCTGTATCCAGATGTACATTGTTGGGGATGTAATTTTCATCAGGAGGGAGCTGTTTCTCAATGACCGGATGGCGTCCCTGAACAATTTCAATCACTTCACTTTCATTGATCTCCGGACAGATATACTTGTTCTCTTTGGCTACCTTTGCGAAAGAGAGCAGACAATCGACTTGTGCAATTCGTGATGCATTGAGCTGCATAGAAGAAATATATTCCATCAGAGAAGAGACCAACTCATTAAAGATTGCATTCTCAATAATCTGAATCTTATCTTCTGCACCCAAAATTTTCTCTTCATACTCTTTCAGTTCCTGCGTGATATAACGCTCGGCATTGACCAAGGTTTGCTTTCGGATCCACTCTTCCGGCACTTTCTCTTTGTGCGCATTGCGAACTTCAATATAGTAGCCAAAGACATTGTTATAGTTAATCTTAAGACTCGGAATACCTGTGCGCTCACTCTCTCGTTGTTGTATCTGCATCAAGTAATCTTTGCCTTTATAAGCGATGCGTCGCAGTTCATCCAGCTCGCTATTCACCTTTTCTTTTATCACATTTCCTTTGTTCAGCAAGACGGGAGCATCCTCTTTGATTTCTTTTTCGATACGCTCGCTCACTAAAAACAACGGATTAAGTTGCTCGGCAATACGTTGCAAAGAGAGAGACTCCGACTCGGCACATATCGTCTTAATTGCTCCAATAGCTTGCAAGGAGTGCTTCAACTGCACGATTTCGCGCGGTGATACCCGTCCGACGGAGACTCTGGAGATTATACGTTCTAGATCGCCGATCAGACTCAAATGCTGATCTATCTCTTCTTTCATCAGAGGGTTGCGAAAGAACTCCTCGACCACAGCCTGTCGTTCGCGAATTTGAGCAACCTCTTTCAAAGGAAAAACAACCCATCGTCTCAAAAGTCGAGCTCCCATCGGACTAACCGTACGATCGATAATATCCAGCAAACTGGCACCACCTTCGTGCATGGTTCCAAGTAATTCCAGACTCCTGACGGTGTACTTGTCCAATCGTACAAAACGATCTTCTTCAATACGCGACAGATGAGTGATATGGCTCAAGTGACAATGTTGAGTCATATCCATATAATACAAGATCGCGCCGGAAGCTATTATTCCTAACGAGAGATGTTGGATGCCGAATCCTTTCAGATTTTTGGTTTCAAACTGTTTGAGGAGACGGTCATTGGCTGATTCATTGGTAAAAATCCAATCCTCCAGGGCAAAAGTGACCAACTTGTTGCCAAAATAACTTTCAAACAACTCTTTCTTGGTGCGCTCATACAGAATCTCTTTCGGTGCAAAGTTATTGATGAGCTTATCGATATAATCGGGAGTGCCTTCAGCAGTGAGAAACTCTCCGGTTGAAATATCTAAAAATGATACTCCGACAACACCCTTTCCGATGTGCACACTTCCGAGAAAATTATTCTCACGTCGTTCAAGTATCGATTCATTGGTAGAAACACCGGGAGTTACAAGTTCGGTGACTCCTCTTTTGACTAGCTTCTTAGTGAGTATGGGGTCTTCGAGTTGATCGCAGATGGCCACTCTTCGACCAGATCGTACGATTTTTGGCAGATAAGTATCCAGCGCATGATGAGGGAAGCCGGCCATCTCGATGTATTTGCCCTGCCCATTAGCCCGTTTGGTCAGTGTGATTCCTAAAAGATCAGCTGCTACGACAGCATCTTGTGAATAAGTCTCGTAAAAGTCGCCACATCTGAACAACAACAACGCATCCGGATATTTCTGTTTAATATCTAGAAACTGTCGCATCATCGGAGTTTCCGCTATTTCGTTGGGGTTATATTTTGACACGTAATCTTACTGCAAATTGTGAATTTTCTTTCTGCAAATATACACAATCCTATGGGAAAAAGCATTTATACATTACAAACTATTCGTTGCAAGCCACCCAATTTCTTGTCATTGTCAATCATGCGCAGGAGACAAGAACTGCTAAAAGCAAGCATTCCCGTTCTTTTAATGAACGGGAATGCTTGTTTCAACAATCAGTTAAAGACGACTGTTTTGTTTTTGTAGGCAAGCACTTTTCTTTGGAGATGTTTTTCGACTGCCCGTGAGAGTACAATTTTTTCCAGATCTTGTCCTTTGTGAACCAATGTACGCACATTATCCTTATGAGAAATACGAACAACATCTTGTTCAATAATCGGACCAGCATCCAAGTCTTTTGTCACATAATGACTGGTCGCTCCAATAAGCTTAACGCCTCTTTCGAAAGCGGCATGATAGGGCTTGGCTCCAACGAAAGCAGGAAGAAAAGAGTGATGGATATTGATAATCCTATTGGGATAATGGTCTATGAATTGATCGGAAATTACCTGCATATAGCGGGCAAGAACAATAAAGTCTATCTTATATTTCTTCAAAAGATCTAGTTCGAATTGCTCTTGCTCTGCTTTATTCTCTTTGGTGATCGGTATCAGTTGGAAATCAATTCCAAAGCGATCTGCGATAATTTGCAGGTCGGGATGATTACTAATGATCAAAGGTACTTCAACCACCCATTCATTGGAGGCGTATCGGGCAAGCATATCATAGATGCAATGCGACATTTTGGATACAAAGATAGCCATACGTGGTATCTGATCGCTGAAATGCAAACTGTACACCATGCTGAAACGGGCAGCATACAAGGTCTCAAAGTATTCAGCAATACGGTCTTTGGGAATAGAGAAACTGTCAAGATTCCACTCTATACGCATAAAGAAAACATGCTCCTCGTTGTCAACATGCTGATTCAGATAAAGTATATTACCTCCATTGACATTAATAAAATTGGTCACAGCAGCCAAAATGCCCTGTTGGTCAGGGCAGTGCATCAGTAAAATCGCGTTCATCGTTGTATCCTTTTGAATTGGGCGTAAAATTAGTTATTTAGATTGAATTGGTAACATTTTTACAGCAAAAAGGTCATTCGGAGTCTTTTATTGCTTTAAAAACGGAAAGAGAAGAGCAAAACGGAAGTAAGTAGGTAATTTATAATCAGCTCAAACTTGGTTGAAGTTACAATGTATGAATATGGATGACTTTCCCGTTTCACTGCAGGCAAAAACTCGCTTCACTGCAGTGAAGCGAGTTTTTGCCTGCATATTCGTGAAGAGAAAGCCCATAACACAAGGTGTTATGGGCTTTCTTAAATTCTTTTGTTCTTTTTCTCTGATGATTAATTACCAGAAGTACCAATAGAAAGTAGCACAGAGAACGACAACGCCAAGACTGGCAATAACATCCCATTTGTTCCAGCTCTTCTTGATAAGCTCCTTATAATCGCCTGTGAAAGTAATAGCATCGATCTGTTTAGCAGTTGGTTTTGGTGTGAAAAAGGACACTACGACCATCATCAACATGATAAAGATAAGTAGCCATATCTCAAAGATAAGCCAGTTGGTCTGCCAAAACCATTGTGTGGAATTCCAGATCCAGCCGGTCATTTCGTCCTTACCTGTATTTGTAAAGATGTTGGTCAGCAAGCGTATCATACCAATAATAAAACCTCCGATCAGACCGACCTCACCAGCCTTGGGTGTAATTCTTTTAGAAAAAATACCCATCACAAAGACTGCCACCATAGCCGGAGCAAGCAAGGATTGAATACCTTGAAGATAAGAGTAAAGACTACCCAGACTCATCATAACAGGAATCCATCCAATACCGAGCAGCACCACAACAACAGTAGCAATACGGCCAATCAAAACATATTTAGCCTCGCTTTGACCTTTAAACATTGGTTTGTAAAAGTCTTCCGTAAACAGTGTAGCACAGGAATTAAAGAATGCCGCCAAAGAAGCTACCAATGCAGATATAAAGCCAATGGTAACAATACCTTTTACACCGGCGGGCAATACAAATTTAACCATCGAACCAAAAGCGGTATCTGGATTGGTTAACGTAAAGCCACTGTCCGGACGTGCAGCCAATGCGGCAGCAATCATACCCGGTATTAAAAACATAAACACAGGTAATATCTTAAAATAACCAGCAGCAATAGTACCTCTGCGCGCACGTTTCATCACTGCGTCATTTGCTTCACCTTTTG
>JAQUZH010000231.1 GCA_028691445.1 Bacteroidales bacterium
ATTGACAATTCTGGAAGGATCCAAACTCTTCACCTCAGTGACATATTTTTCGGTATCATGCTGTGCTTGTCCCTCATTAAATAAGACCCACATGATGATTGACGGACTGTTCCAATGCGTTTCGATCATTTTGAGAAGCTCAGTATTGAACGCTTCTTTATCTACTGCAGGTGGGGTGGGATTACCTGTGTATGAATTAGGAGAAGGCATATCTTGCCAAACCAACAAACCAAGTTTGTCTGCCCAGTAATACCAACGATACGGTTCTACTTTGATATGTTTACGCACCATATTGAATCCAAATTCTTTTGTTTTTTCAAGGTCATAGCGCAAAGCAGAGTCTGTAGGTGCGGTATAAATACCATCAGGCCAAAAACCCTGATCGAGCGGTCCGATCTGGAAAAGGAACTCATTATTGAGCAACAGTTTCTTGTATCCGTCCACTGTGCCAATAGAAATCTTACGCATACCAAAATAGCTGGTCAGTGAATCAATTGGAGTTCCTTCACTCATAAGAATGATGGAAATATCGTACAAGAAAGGAGAATTGGGCGACCACAGTTTGGCATTAGGAACAGGGATTTGTACATTTCTATTGACTGCACCCTCAAAGGTTGTCACCACCACATCACCGTCTTTCACAACAGCAATCATTTTTTTACCGGTGGCATATCCTTTGGTTGAAACTGTAAGATTCAGTACTGAATTATCAATATCCGGAACCATCTTTAATTCAGATATGGATGTTTTAGGTACCGGCTCTAGCCATACAGTTTGCCATATACCTGAACAACCGGTATACATAATACCACCCGGCGTCAATGTTTGCTTTCCACGTGGCTGTCCTCCATTGTCTGTCGGATCATAGACACGTACGGTAATCTCTTGCGGGCCAGCTTCAGTCAAGAAACGAGTGATATCAAACGAAAAGGGATCATATCCACCTTTATGAGTACCAACAGATTGACCATTGATAAACACTTCACATTCATAATCAACCGCCCCAAAGTGCAAGAGGATCGTTTGACCAGCCCACATGGATGGGATGGTAAATGTACGGCGATACCACATTCTTTGATGGCTCTCCATCACTCCGGAAATAGCCGACTCTACCGGAAATGGAACCAAAATCTTACGGCTAAGAGGGGTTGTAGGCATAGCTTCCGTAGCGGAAGTACTCGGTTGAAATTGCCAGATGCCATTCAGGTTCATCCAGTTCTCACGAACCATCTGAGGACGCGGATATTCACCCAATACATTGGATGTATCAACGGTCGCAGCAAAAGGTGTCATTAGTTTGGCACTCTTCATAGACCATTCTTGCCCGTATGTAACAAACGAGGCAAAAAACACACACAAAAAAAAGTAAAACGTTTTTCTTCTTTTCATTGGAATAGTAAAATATTAGTTCATAAATACATAATATAATGCAAGATAGGAATTAATTTCTGAGTACACTTTGTCTTTCAAGGCCATAACTTGCTCCTTTAAACGTATTTAATAGGAATCACGACTGCTACTAGGTTATGAAACTATTTTTATTAACTAAAGCTAACTATCTCGTTTGTTGAACGCAATTTCCATTAACCCGGAAAGCAACGAGTCGAACGACCATACAAAATAGATATTTTGCGATCTAATGAAATGTGCCTGAGACTGATTGCTGTTGGCTTCATGAAGTTCAACAAAGATCAGTACCAGGCACACTATATTCCTACTTGATCGAAAAGAGGGTATCCGATCCGTGTATGAAGTTTATTCCACAAGAAGAACTAATCCTTTCAGATATTCACTTTCCGGATGATAAATATTAATGGGATGATCGGCAGGCTGTGTAAGTTGGTGCAAGATACGCACGGTGCGTCCCGATTGAGCAGCAGCGCTAAAGACAGCCAAACGAAAATCATCTTTTGTGACCACCTGCGAACAGGAGAAAGTAAAGAGTATTCCTCCCGGACGAATTTTCTCAAAAGCCTTTGCATTGAGTTTGCGATAGCCCTGCAAAGCATTGCGAAGCACGTTGCGGTGCTTTGCAAAAGCAGGAGGATCCAATATAATCAGGTCATAGCGATCGCCCATGGCATCCAGAAACTTAAACGCATCTTCCGCATAAGCCTCGTGACGTTTATCGCCGGGGAAATTGAGCTCCACGTTCTTATTGGTCAGATCAATCGCCTTGGACGAGCTATCGACAGAATGTACCAGTTTGGCATTTCCCCGCATCGCATAAAAAGAGAATCCTCCGGTATAACAGAACATATTCAAAACTGAACGCCCTGCGGAATATTTCTCAAGTAATGCGCGATTCTCCCGCTGATCTACAAAGAAACCAGTCTTCTGTCCTTTCAGCCAGTCCACATGAAACTTCAGCCCATTTTCCAACGCTAATACAGCCGAAGGGCCTCCGCAAAGATAGCCGTTCTCTTGTTGCAGATCGGCCTTGAATGGCAACGTAGTTTCCGACTTATAATAGACATTCTTGATCACATCGTCCATCACAGCACAAATCGCCTCAGCCAGTTCGGTTCGCGCCAAGTGCATTCCGACAGAATGCGCCTGCATGACAGCGGTATCGCCGTAGATGTCAACAATCAAGCCCGGCAAACAATCACCTTCGCCATGCACCAACCGATAGGTATTCGTTGTATCGCTATGCGCCAGTCCGAGCACACAACGCACGTCATACGCACTCTGAAAACGTTTTTTCCAAAAAGCTTTGTCAATGGCCTCTTCTGTAA
>JAQUZH010000232.1 GCA_028691445.1 Bacteroidales bacterium
GACTTGCCGCTATTTCTTTCAACACGGTACTAGATTTGTTTTTTTAGCTTAACGAACTACCTTCTTCAGGACTTTCTGAATAACTTCCTCCATGACAACATATCCTGCCTTGTTAGGATGTACTTCGTCATTCTGATATTTTTTATTCAGACCTTGTCTTTCATCGACCATCACAGAGAAATAGTCTGCATAAGCGATCTTATTTTTTTTAGCATACTCTTTCAGCATACTATTTAGCTCACTGATAGGTTGGATTGGATCAATATCTTTCCGCCATGAATAAATGGCAGCAGGCAGAACAGAACAAATTACCACTTTAATCTTGTTAGCCTTGGCAAGTTCGGCCATGGATACAATGTTTTCAAAGACATGTTCTACTTTAATAAAACCGTTGTTTTGGGCAATGTCGTTGGTGCCTGCCAAGATAACCACCGCTTTGGGCTTCAGGTTAATCACGTCGGCACGAAATCGAACTAACATCTGTGAGGTTACCTGTCCACCGATACCACGTCCCACATAATTATTCTCCTTGAAAAACTCAGGATCAGCATTTTGCCATCCTTCTGTGATGGAGTTTCCCATGAATACTACGGTCGGGTTTTTTGTAATCGTCGTGTTGGCCTGTTCATATCTACTGAAGTTTGCCCAGTCTTTTTGTTGTCCGAAAGATAATGCGCTACTTGCAACTAATGCTGCAATGAATAGAAATAGTTTACAATTCATTTTTTTTCTGGTGTTTAGTTCGTGTTACTGTCAGTGTGTTTTTACTTATTCTATAATGTGTTGTTTTTGTTTACGCATATATAATGCGACAAAAGTAATAAACTTGCTTCAATTGAATGTATGCTTTTGTGACACATTTGTCTGATGTTTTGCATTGCTTGCAATAATTGCAGGAATAGTACGTGAAAATGTATGTTTTGATTTTGTTTGTACGAATATTTTCTCTTGTTTTGCATATAGTTATACAGGAATGAAAAAGAGAGTCTGTTTTTTTGTACTTCTGTTTTATTTGCTCCAGAACGCTGTTGGACAAAACTTGAGACAGATTTCCAGTAGGGAAGGTATTTCAAATAATGCCATACTCTCCATGTGCCAGGATAAAGACGGCTATATCTGGCTGGGTACTTGTGACGGCTTGAATCTATGGGATGGCAATGAGATGCAGCTGTTTCCTCCTTCTCCTCAAATAGCCGATTATCTATCCGGTAACTTAATCGAAGAAATTGTGAGTACGGATGATAATCTGTTTTGGATTCGTACGAATCATGGCCTTGATAAATTGAATCCGACGAGCAAAAGTGTCGAACGACATACGGAGTTGCAAGGCTCCTTTGCGTTTGCGACACGAAAAAGTGATGAAGTGTTTGTTTACTTCAACAGCGACGGACTTCAGTATTACAATAAGCAGAAAAAGTATTTTGAGAAGGCCTTTCTCAAAGGAGAACATCTTTCGACTGTGCTGGACGTGGTGCTTGGTAAAGAGGATGAACTCTGGTTCTTTAGCCAATCGGGCATCTATTACTCAACCTTTTCCTATTCCGACGATGGCAGTTGTTCGTTTGGAGCTTTACAAGAGATAAAACATCCTTACCCTTTGCAGTGTGCTTATGAAGATCATGGGAGTGTTTTTTTTATTGATGACTCAAATGTGTTTTATGAATTGGATCTGACAGAGAAACAGATCGCCTACAAAAAGGATTTGAAAGAGGAGATTACTCAACGAGGCAAGGTTTCCGACATTATTAGGGATGGAAAAGATTATATGATCTCGTTTCTGTCTAATGGAGTCATTCGGCTGAAGGCAACTCCTGAAAGCAGTGTGAAATATGTGACAGAACCTTTGGATATCTTTTGTGGCGTTTTTTCTTTGCAGAAAGATAATAATCAGGATATTGTTTGGATCGGCAGTGATGGACAAGGTTTGTACCAATACACGAAGAGTCCGATCATATTTAAAACAGTCAATTATACTGATTTGCCTGTCACGGTCACCAAACCTGTCAGAGCTCTGTATGTGGACCCTGAGAATACACTCTGGGTTGGAACAAAAGACGATGGAATCCTGCGCATTTCTGATTTCTATAACAGTAAGAAGTTTACAGCAAAAAATACGGAAAAGATTACAAAAGAGAACAGTAGTTTGACGAGTAATGCTGTGTATGTGATTCTGCCAAGTAGTCGGAATATCTTGTGGATAGGAAGCGATGGTCCCGGATTGAATTACTATTCCTACAAAGATAAAAGCTTTCATCAACTACCCTCTACAAGCGGAATAAGAAGTGTTTATGCGCTGATGGAGATGGGCGATTCGGTCCTTTGGATTGCTACTGCCGGATATGGGATTTACAAGGCTTCCATCTCCGGAACAAAAGATGCTCCGGTACTCACCCATGTTCAACAAGTCTATATCAATGAGATCCTTTCGGTCAAAGATTTATATTTTACGATTTTCAAAGAGAATGATTCTATTCTTTGGTTTGGTAATCGGGGAGAGGGAGCTGTGCGGTATAATACGGTCACAAATAAGCACAGGGTTATTAAGTTTGGCCCTCATTTGCCTTTGTCGTCCAATGATCTCTTTGCTGTCTATCGAACGAAAGATAAGAGAATGTGGTTCGGTACCGGCAGTGGTTTGATTGGTTGCGCCGACGATGCTCCTTCTGCTGAGGCTTTGAGTGATCCCAAAGCTTTGTTGACCACTTACAATGCCATTCATGGTGTCTTGGAAGATAG
>JAQUZH010000233.1 GCA_028691445.1 Bacteroidales bacterium
CCGAGAAGTTTCTTGCCATTCATCTCGTTGGCACCACCAGACTTCTTAATCTCTTTGAGAGCATCAATCATGACAGTCAGTTGGTCTGCAACACTATCTATTGATTTGACGATACTTTTCTCTGTCATGGCTGCCATAGACGGAAAAGCAGCGGTATCAACCACATTGGTCTTAATCGTATAGGTAATATCCATGCCATTGGGCGACTTTTTGACATACGATGTATCAGGAAGCATCATCGCTTCAGCTTCCGCAGCAGGTTTTTCCACATAACGGACTTCGGCTTTGCCTGTGGTAAAAGAGAACAAGGCAAACAGGATTGCTACATACGGCACAATCATCGCCTGACGGATCTTGGTAAAACGGATCTTTGATTTGTTCTTCATAATGATAAAACGTTTTTTGATAAATGAACTATTAAAACCATTCGCTAAATAGGGATTACCTTCCATTACTTCTTCCAGAAGAGTGGTCTGGTACTGATATATTTCCTGACCATCATCGAGCAGACTCCGATCGGTTTGAAATTCGTCAATGTTACGGAGCTCTTTGCGCACCCACCACAACACCGGATTGAACCAAAAGATGCGAACAAACAGTTCGATCGCTATGGCATCAATGTAATGACGGTGACGAATATGCCAGCTTTCATGTTTAATGATGATATCCAGTTTGCTGCCGGACAGGTTTGTACCCACAAAGATAAAGGTAAGAAAAGAGAAGGGAGTCGGCACTGCCGGATGTACAATAACCGTATAACCGTCCATACTTTTGCGTTCTCCACGGTAACGGATAGATAGGATGCGAAAAAGCTGAACCACCAACAAACCAAATAAGAAAGCGGTGACCAATAAATAGATCAAACCGGCCATCTGAGGTATCGTGAGTGACTTCAACCAGCCGGACTGCTCCATCGATTCAGATTGTTTTTCTGAGGCAACAGCAGCGAAGGAAGAAGCAGGTTGCATCGTAGATGAATCGTCAGACATCATAGTTGGATTTGCTACAGGAAGCGGTTCTTCTTTTGAAACAGACTGAGACTCCGACTTTCCACCAACACTCAGCACAGCAGAGGTCACGGATGGCTTTGGCACAACTTCCACCACACGTACCGGAGGAGTAAACACCTCAATCTGAAACTGAGAAACCAAGAGAGAGACCAGCACGATAGAAAGGAGAAATATACGTGCATGCGTATAGGTTGACTTTTCACGGTAAAGCAGCAGGTAAAAAAGTGCCAGCAAAGCAGAAGCCGCTACAAACTTGAAAACCGGCAAGAACAGCGCTAATGTGTCCATGATTGATTCATTTTTGGTTTTTATTTTCGTCCAGGATCTCGACAATCTCTTTTATCTCTTTGGAGGAGAGTTTCTCCTTTTCGGCAAAGAAGGATATCATTGAAGCAAACGAGCCTCTGAAGAAAGTATTCTTCACGCCGGTCAGATAAGAATCCATATAGGCTTCCCGGGTAATCAAAGGATAGTAGCGATGACTCTTGCCAAAGCTGGTATATCCGACAAACTCCTTCGAAACCAGGATTCGCATAAAAGTAGATACCGTGTTATATGCAGGCTTCGGTTCGGGAAGTTCTGCCAAAATATCATTCACAAAGCCCTCTTTTATATCCCAGAGGACGTTCATAAGTTGCAACTCAACCTTTGTTAGTTCTTTGTTTTCTGCCATCACATTGCTTTCTTTGATTATCACGACGCAAACATATAACTAATAATTTAGTTTTCAAACTAAATGTTTAGTTATTTCATGTAGACGCGAATATTTAACTATTCTTCGCAATAAATACATTTTCCGGAACTGTGCTATACCTATGGTTCAATAACACCCATAAAAAAAATGATCCCACTCCTGCGGCATCATTTTTCACCTTTTAAGCACAAGCTATAGAGTACTAGTTCAGCTCTTTGGTTTTCGGGATATCGGGCATGAATAATCGGAAATATCATCCTGATACATGCCACAACCATCAAATTCGGGATGTCTTTTTAGCCATAAAGCTGCAAAGGAGCAAGAAGCACGTCGCTTCAAACCGTTTTCCATTGCATACTGAAACGCTGCTTTCACCAATAAAGAGCCCAATCCTCTCCCCTCAAGATCTTTTGGCACAATCGTGTGAGTAATATCCAGAAGGTCTTCCTTTCTTTCATAGTCCACATACGCAGTGAGATTATCTATATGTATCTCAAAACTATTCTTTTCCGGGAAATGTTCAATTTTGTAGTCCATACTCGTAGTATTAAAGATTGTAATTCTGATAATTATCGCCCACCTGCCGGAAGATTCTTCAACCAGTAAGCCTCCATCGTTTTGCGTACATGCAGAGAAGTACCTTCCCGCTCACTGATGCCGTGACTTCGCATCGGATAGGATACCTGTGAAAAGATCTTCCCCTGACGGATAAGTTCGTTGACAAGCCGTTCGCAGTTCTGATAATGCACATTATCATCTCCGGTGCCATGCATGAGCAGCAGATTACCTCTGAGCCCTGCCACGTGGCTGATCGGCGAACCTTTTTTATATCCTTCCGGATTATTTTGCGGCGTATTCATGTACCGTTCCTGATAGATGGTATCATATAATTTCTGGTCGGCAACGAAAGCAACAGCGATTCCGGTGTGAAACACCTCCGGATAACGGAACATACAGTTCAACGTTTGACTGCCCCCTCCACTCCATCCCGTGATACCAACTCGTGAGAGATCAATAAAGGAGTACCTTT
>JAQUZH010000072.1 GCA_028691445.1 Bacteroidales bacterium
TGATTACTTTTACCCCGGATACTTACGGCTATAACTGGAGATATCCTTCGTATCATGTAGCCTCTTTCTATGAAATTTGGTCTGAATACGCAAAAGACGGGCAAGAACAGTTCTATCGTGACTGTGCCGATTCGGCCAGAGCATATCTTCATAGAGCCTGTCATCCTGTTACTGCTCTCAATCCCGATTATTCTGAGTTTGATGGAAAACCACATTCTACCCGCTGGATGCCTGCGGCTTTCAGATATGACTCCTGGCGTGTTCCGATGAATATATCCATGGATTATGCATGGTTTGGCAAAGATAAAATGTGGCAGCAGGATTATTGCCGTCGCTTTCAAAAGTTCTTCGCAGACAAAGGGGTTGACACCTTTGAGGATCAGTTTAATGTGGATGGCAGTCGTCCTGATTTCATTCTTCAGGCCGGTGGATTTAAAAAGTTGCGTCACTCGTTAGGACTGGTTTCGACGCTTGCTACTACCTCGATGATTGGAGATCAGGCGCAAAGTAAGAAATTTGTCGATGCGATCTGGAACGCCAAACTGGAACCGTATGAAGATGGTTATTTTGACCCGTACTACGATGGCTTATTATATCTGTTTAGTCTGATGCATTTAAGCGGCAATTATCAGATCATCAAGCCTGCGAATCCTTGAAAAAGTTTTTTAGCGAATTAGGTATTTATAAAACATAGTTTAGAAACGAATGAAATCAATTACTTTCACAGCCTTATTAGGGCTAGGACTTCTGATGAGTCCTCTGCATGCGCAGAATCTTGAGAAAAGCGTTCCTTCCGGTTATGATGTTGTTAAAACCGGTGTCGCACAAGGTAAAATAGACAGCATTGTCTATGAGTCAAAAACTGTCGGTACCAACCGAAAAGCGCTCGTGTATACTCCTCCGGGGTATTCAAAAGGTAAGAAGTATCCCGTGCTCTATTTATTGCATGGCATTGGAGGCGATGAAAAGGAGTGGTTCAATCAGGGAAAACCACAGGTAATTCTGGATAATCTTTATGCAGACAAGAAAGTCGAACCAATGATTGTGGTGTTGCCCAACGGACGTGCGATGAAAGATGACCGTGCTGTAGGAAATGTCTATGGTAAAGCAGCTGCATTTGCTACTTTTGAACAAGATCTATTGAACGACCTTATCCCGTTTATCGAAAAGAAATATCCGGTATTGACAGATCAGGAACACCGTGCTATAGCCGGTCTTTCAATGGGTGGCGGACAATCGTTGAACTTCGGTTTGGGTAATCTGGATAAATTTGCCTGGATTGGTGGCTTTTCATCTGCACCAAACACAAAAGCACCTCAGGAACTGCTTCCCGATGCAGAAAAGGCCAAATCAAAAATCAAGCTTCTCTGGATCTCATGTGGTGATAAAGACGGCTTGATTACAAACAGCAAACGTACGCATGATTATATGGCTGCCAATCAGGTGCCTCATATTTATCATGTTATTCCTGGTGGATATCATGATTTTAATGTATGGAAACAGAACCTTTATATGTTCTCGCAACTGATTTTTAAACCTGTTACTCCGGCTATTATATCGGAATATACCACTCCTGAAACAGATGCTACGCCTGCTCCCGCATCTACACAAGAACCTGCACAAGCGCCATCTGTACAAGGTATTCCTGCTTCTACCAATAATTCAGGCTCACAGTATCCTCAGATCTTGCCAGACAACAAAGTAGTTTTCCGCGTCAAAGCACCCGATGCAACAAAAGTACAGATTGATCTGGGCAAGAAATATGACATGGTGAAAGAAGGTGACGGTACATGGGTGGTAACTACTGATCCGATTGTTGTCGGATTTCATTATTACTCTCTTTTGATTGATGGTGTCGCTGTATGCGATCCTTCCAGTCAGACTTTCTACGGCATGGGACGCATGGCAAGTGGTATTGATATTCCGGAAAAAGGAGTTGATTATTCTTCGATAAAGAATGTAGCACATGGTCAAGTCAGACAGATACGCTATTATTCCGATATAACCAAATCATGGAGAAGAGCTTATGTCTATACTCCGGCCGGATATGATACAAAGCTTTCTGAAAGATATCCTGTACTTTATCTCCAACATGGAAGCGGAGAGGATGAAACAGGATGGGTGAGTCAGGGCAAAATGGATCTGATTCTTGATAACCTGATTGCCGAGGGCAAAGCCAAACCGATGATCGTAGTCATGGATAAAGGATATGCAGTTGATCCTACCGCTCCAAGAAACCAAGGAGGACAGGGTGCCAGAGGTATGCAGAACAACACACTCGAACAGGTGTTTATCAAAGAAATCATTCCAACGGTGGACAAAGAGTTTCGCACAATTGCCGATCGTGACCATCGGGCCATGGCCGGTCTCTCAATGGGCGGATTCCAGACATTTCAGATCACCTTGGCAAATCTTGATAAGTTTGCTTATATTGGTGGATTTAGTGGTGCCGGACAAATGCAGCAAGACGGCGATTTCTCGAAGCTGTATAACGGTGTTTGGTCGGATGTCAATGCGTTTAACAAGAAGGTAAAAGTGATGTATCTGAGTATTGGTACTGCTGAACCTGAAAGAATGTACCAAACGGTAAATAATTTTCACAAAGGACTGGAAAAGGCAGGAATCAAACATGTCTATTACGAATCGCCCGGCACGGCTCACGAATGGCTTAGCTGGAGAAGATCGTTGAACCAATTTGCCTCTCTGATTTTTAAGTAAGAACCAATAATCCAATACGATATAACGATGAAAAAGAATATCATAACAGCATTGTTGCTGATGCTATCAGGCACAGCAGGCTTTGCTCAGGGTAGTGACATATATAAGAACTCACAACCTGCCGCAACGAATGTTCCGGGTGCTGAATATCCACGGATTGATGCTCAAAATAGAGCTACCTTCAGAGTGGAAGCACCTAATGCGCAGAAAGTTCAACTTGATCTTGGTAAAGTGTTTGATATGGTAAAAGGGAGTGATGGCGTTTGGACTGTAACCACTGACGCGCTGGTTCCCGGTTTTCACTATTACTATTTGATGATTGATGGTTTTCGCTTTTCAGACCCTGCCAGCGAAACCTTTTTTGGCGTAGGGAAGAGAATGAGTGGCATTGAAGTACCTGCTTCTGATCAGGACTTTTATATGATGAAGAATGTGCCTCATGGTCAAATTCGTCAGTGCAACTTCTATTCGAATGTCAGAAAAACATACGAAACAATTTATGTATACACACCCGCTGAGTATGAAACTAATCCCGCTGCGAAATACCCTGTTCTCTATCTACAACATGGAATGGGAGAGGATAGAACCGGTTGGGCAACGCAGGGAAAGATGAATGTGATCATGGATAATCTGATTGCCGAAGGAAAGGCAAAGCCGATGATTATTGTTGCCAGCGATGGAGGTGTAGCTGCTATGTATAAAGCTAAACCCGGTGAAGATCCGAATGAAGCGAGATCTCGCTTTGGAGCCGATTTTACACCGTTGCTGTTGAATGAGATTATCCCTTTTACCGAGAAGACCTTCCGGGTTCTTACTGATCGTGATCATCGTGCGATGGCTGGATTGTCGTGGGGCGGCTTTCAGACTTTCCAGATCGCTTTGACTAACCTTGACAAGTTCTCCTATATAGGCGGGTTTAGCGGAGCTGGTATGTTCAATGCCGAAACCGAACTCAAGACTGTGTACAACGGTGCTTTTAGCAATCCGGCCGAGTTCAATAAGAAAGTACATGCGTTCTTTGTAGGTATTGGCTCGGAAGAGGGACAACGTATGAAGGGACTCAGTGATGCACTGAAAAAAGGAGGCATCAATAATGTCTATTACGAATCACCCGGCACGGCTCATGAATGGCTTACATGGCGCAGATGTTTGCATGAATTTACTCCGCTGCTTTTCAAGTAAGCTTAGAAACAATAAAAAAGATTCTTATGAAACGTTTCTCGATTCTCTTTATCCTGCTACTTGGTGTTGCATCATGTTACAGTCAGCCCTCTTCAAAAAGCTGGAAAGACTTAAACTATGCCGGTGATACCATGATCTATCATAAACTGGATATCTATCTACCACAAGTACAGAAGGCCAGCTATCCTGTCGTTCTTTCGATATATGGCAGTGCATGGATGTCAAACAGTTCCAAGGGAGCCGCTTTTGGGCCATTGGGCAAAGCATTGCTTGATGCTGGTTTTGCAGTGGTTACTCCCAATCACCGTTCCAGTATGGATGCCAAATTTCCCGCACCCATGCAGGATATAAAAGCAGCGATCCGCTTTGTACGGGCCAATGCTGCAAAATATCAGCTTGACACTACGTTTGTCGGTATTACTGGTAGTTCTTCGGGAGGTAATATGGCTGCAATGGCGGGGACATCACGCTATGTAAAAACCTTTACACTTGGTAATATAACACTGGATATTGAAGGACAAGTTGGCCCTTATACAGCGTATAGCAGTTCGGTCGATGCGGTTGTCGATTGGTTTGGTCCAACAAATATGTTGGTTATGGATTCATGCGGTGGCACTGATTTTAAACACAATGACGCCAATTCACCGGCATCGCTCTATATTGGTGGTCCGATACAGGAAAACAAAGAGAAGTGTCTGATGGCAAGTCCCATGACTTATATTGATCCCACTGATCCTCCATTCCTCATTTTCCATGGAGATAAGGACAGGGTTGTACCTCATTGTCAGAGCGAATTGTTTTTTGAAGCTTTGCAAAACGGCAAAGTTAACAGTCAGTTCTTCCTTGTTCCCGAAGGACAACATGGTCCCGGCGTACAAGTGGAGAAGAACCTGAAAATGATGGTCGACTTCTTTCAAAAGGAATTACAGAAAAAAGGAGCCGCCTCAAAAAAGTAATGGATACTCTTAGATAAAGTCTGTTGAATGAAACGACAGACTAGATAGAATCAACTTCTTGCTTACGAATAAGAAGCGCAATCGCCGGTAATCCGGGAGGATTGCGCTTCTTTTTTGATTTATTTACTACGAAATATCCTTTCGATCTATCAGAATAATTAAATTTATATTGTAATTTTGAGTCGTGTTTTAAGTGATCTGTTTGATGATAGTTGTGGAACGTAAATCTTAGTAGTAAACTCTTTAAAATTTGATTTGAATCTATGAAAAAAGTGATTTCGGTCGTATTCATTCTCTGTATGACACTGGCAGTCTTTGGGAATGACGGAGTGTATAACACACGTGGTGGGGTAATCTATCCAATCAAAGAGAGTAAGATCTCTTTAGAAAAAGAAGTATTATCCTTTACGGTTCGCGACAAGGTTTGTCGTGTTGATATCTCATTCGAGTTTACCAATCCGGAAAGTGTTGAACGGAAACTGACGATTGGATTTCAAGCGCCAACAGCCGTGGGTGATGTATCGGACAAGATCTCCAACACCAACCAGATTACAGACTTTAAGATCCTCTCCAACGGACAGTCATTACCTTTTAAAGTGAAGGCAGCAGAAGGTGAGAACGTCGAACTTAAAGAGCCAAAGGATCTCCATTTCACGCAACTCAAACAAGGTGTTTTTGTCTACTTATTTGAGTTGTCCTTCAAGCCCGGATTGAATAAGATCAATCACAATTACACCTTTCCGGCCAGTTCCAATGTCTCTTTCACCCAGTTATACAACTATATCTTAACGACAGGGGCAAATTGGTCGGGTGGCAAGATCAAGAACCTGACCGTCTTGGTTGATATGGGAGAGAAGAGTACTTTTTATGTAAATGATGTGTTTGGGAAAGAAGCCAGCTGGTCAATCATCGGCAATGGGGAAGTCACAAAAGAAAGTTTCCGCAATCATGACATAGATGCAAAAATAGTCAAAGTAAACTCAGGAAAACTACAGATAAAGGTGTCGAACTTACAACCCCAACGAAATATTGAGTTTGGTATTCGAAATGCAAAAGCAGTTCAGAAGAAATAAAGAAAAGTAGTAGCTCAAGGTACATAAAACAACGTGGGATGCGAAGCTTCAACAGCTTCACATCCCACGTTTCCTTTTACTTTGTTTGAAGTTTGACTTTGGCCGTTTTCAATCCGGAGGTGGACGCTTTCAGTACGACCTCTCCCGGTTGTTGTCCCGAACGTAAAACTACCAGCGCAGATCCCTGGAAGAGTCTTCGCTGATTACCTACATGCAGTTCTTCGGAAGTCAAATTCCCATTATCCACAGCGACGATGCGTGCATTTCCTTCCACCTCAAACGTCAGGTTTTGGTTAGCATCATAGACGCGGCGACCTTTTGAATCGACAGCGTATACGCGGATATGTTGCAGATCCATCCCGTCCGCTTTCCAACTGATTGTATCCGGCTCCAGTTTGAGCGCGACAGCCTTGCCGGTCGTTTGCAACATGTGGCGGGCCACTTCTTTGCCGTTTGTCCGCGCAATTGCTACGATCGTACCTTTTTGGTAAGCGATATTATCCCAACGGATTCGGTTGCGTCCTTTCGGATTCTCTTTTTCATTCGGCTTCTTCCCAATTGATTTCCCATTGAGTAGCAGTTCCACTTCATTCGCATTTGTATAGGTGTATAGAGAGATCTGACTTCCATCCACCCGATTCCAGTTTTCTGTCATCGGCGTCGTGGCTACATTCACCTGGTTCCAATTCTTTGTACCCGCAGCAGCTTCGATCAGTGCGATGTGAACAATCGGTTCGTCGCTAAAGATACTCTTCATCAAATAGGCCTGAGGTTTAGGTTGCAAGGAGATATCAAAAACCCCCTGCATCCAGCCTTTCGCAGGCCAACCACCCGATTCACCTAAGTAATCGACCAGTCCCCAATAAGCCAATCCAATTACTTTATCCAGATCCATCTCGTAATAATTGGGTCCCATGGCATTGACGGCAGCTTCACTCTGATAAAACATCATATTTGGATATCTTTCAGCATCACCTTTGAAGAACATATAGCGGTAATTATAACTAGCGATCTCAGTCTCCAAAGCCAGTTCGGCAGGAAGATCCGGTTTGTCGTAGCTGCGGCTTGTCGGAGCCATGGCAACAGTTGTCGGACGTGTCTTATCATAGCGTTTAATCAGCGTATTCTGTAATCTGTAGGGAGTCACGCCCCAATCATCATACACATTTCCCCAGTTTTGCAGCTCATTACCCAAGCTCCACATGATGACACACGGATGATTACGATCCCGTTTGATAAACTCCGGTACCGCATTCGGCCAAAGCTCCATCCAGGAAACCCGTCCGCCGGTGTTATTACTGTTCCACTTATCAAAGAGTTCGTCGACCACCAGAATACCCAGCTTATCTGCCAGATCGAGGAAAGACTTGCTGTACGGATTGTGCGATGTACGGATATGATTCAGTCCAAACGACTTCATCAACAGCAACCGTTTCTCGATGGCACGTTCATACGCAGCTGCACCCAGCGCACCCATTTCGTGGTGATTGGCATTTCCTTTCAGTATCACTTTCTTTCCATTCAGTTTGAAGCCGAATGTCGGTGAATATTCAATCGTGCGGATACCAAAATGTTCGCTGCACTGATCAGCAACAGAACCGTCAGGGCGGAGGATGGTGACCTGAGCCGTATAAAGGTGAGGCGATTGGCAAGACCACAAAAGCGGATGCTCAATCTGAATTGTTTCCAGCGGATATTCACGGATTCGATAGTTGCCAATGGGTAGTTTGGATTGAACAGATTTCACTACTTGTCCCTTCGGATCCAGAATTTTGACATCCACCATTAGATCCATCTTTTGTCGGGACAGATTCTCAATTTCCGTTTGAATAGCAATCGTAGCACTGTTTTCGGTTATCTCCGGTGTGGTGATATAGATGCCATGTCGGGCCAATCCCAGTTGTGCATCCTTGATGATCATATTCACATCGCGATACAATCCCGCACCCGTGTACCAACGCGAGTTTAAAGGTTCGCGAGTGTCCGCTTTGATCGCAATCACATTCGGTTCGCCCCATTTCAACTCATTCGTTACATCAATTTCAAAACCAAGATAGCCGTAATCCGTACCGCCGACCTGTTTCCCATTCAGAAAGACATCCGCCACATAGAGGATACCTTCAAAGTCAAGAATCACCCGTTTGCCTTTATCGGCAAGATTCGGCGTGAAACTCTTTCGATACCAGCCGATGCCCATCTCCTTAAACCCCCGCGCACTGAGTCTACTTCTGATATTGGCAAACGCGACATTGTTGTTCGCTGTTTCTGTGGCTTCAGGAGCCACCCACGGCTGACTGATTTGGAAATCATGAGGCACATCAATCACAGTCCAGTCGGCATCATTCAAACCGGGTTGCTGTGCATGTTCCAGATCACCGGCATGAAACTTCCACCTAAAATTCATGGATATTACTTTTCTTCCCTTCTGTTCAGCAGTCTGTGCGACCGTCTGTGCGTAGGTAATCGAAGCGAACGACAGGAAGAGAGAGATAACGAGTAAGAGTAACTTTTTCATAGGTATATTGATTTTCGTTTGGTGCAAAAATACGATTGTTATTCTGAATATTCGAATATTTAGTTGATTTGTTTTGATATCAATGCTTTACACCCGATTGACCTTTCGCTTTATTCTGTAATAATCGTTCGCTGATTTGTGAATTTATAGTAAGTTTGCAGAAGATAAACAAAATGAGAGATGAAAACCGCACTTCTAACTATTGATATTCAGAACGATTATTTTGAAAAAGGAACAATGCCTCTTGTGGAAGCTGCACAGGCAAGTAATAATGCGAGACTGATTCTTGACAAGTTCAGAGCCGATAACTTGCCAATCGTTCATATTCAACACATTGCAACCAAACCGACTGCAACCTTTTTTCTGCCCAATACATGGGGAGCAGAGATCCATGAAGCGGTCAAACCATGGGAAGGAGAAAAGGTAATAGTAAAACACACTCCCAATAGTTTCAGAGAGACAGAACTGTTTGATTATTTATCCGGTCAGCAGATAACAGACCTGGTGATCTGTGGAATGATGACGCACATGTGTGTAGATGCCACCGTAAGAGCTGCAAAAGATCTTGGCTTTCAAGTGACAGTAATAGGAGATGCCTGTTCAACGAAGGATATTGAGATACAAGGAGAAACGGTAGCTGCCGACTATGTTCAAAAAAGCTTTCTTGCTGCGCTGAACTATTTCTATTCAACGGTTGTGACAACCAAAACTTACTTAGAAGCATATTCAAAAAAATAAAATACAATGGCTTTATTGACGATCAATCACGCGACATGCACAAGTTGTGGCATTTGCGTACAGACTTGTCCGGTATCTATTATAACATTTGGAGAAGATAACTTCCCATTCGTACAAGAAGGGTCTGACAAACGATGTGTCCTGTGCGGACATTGCGTATCCGTTTGTCCCGAGTCAGCGTTAACGCACAACCTTTTGGCGGAAACAGCACCTATCCGTAAAGAAATAAAGGATCAGATTACTCCGACAAATATCGCCGAGTATTTTAAGAGCCGTCGTTCCATCCGTAAGTTTCAGTCCAAAGCCGTGGAAAAATCACTTTTGGAGGAAGTTTTTGACATTGTCAGTTTTGCGCCGACCGGGGTAAACTCTCAAATGAACAAATGGGTGGTGGTAAGTGATCCAACGATTATCCGTCAGTTAAGTGAGGGTGTCATTGAATGGATGAAAGCAGCGATTACGGTGAATCCCGAGTTTGCCAAATTCCTGAATTTTGCCGGACTGATCCAGATGTATGAACAAGGCAACGATGTGATTTGCCGTCATGCCCCCACTTTGGTCATCGGCTATACCCATGCATCTTATACCGGCGGTACTATTGACTCAGTGATAGCAACATCGCATCTGGAGGTTTTGCTTCCGGCATTTGGCTTGGGCAGCTGCTGGGCCGGTTATCTGATGATCGCACTGAGGTACTCTCCCGAAATGCGGAAGATGATCGGGCTTGATGACTCGCATACCATACATTCCGCAACGATGATTGGCTATCCCCAATATCGTTATTACAAGATACCGGCCCGCAAAGATCCACAAGTAAGCTGGATGTAAACTCCGTGGCTTTTTAGATGCTATAAATCTGCCAGCTTGTTTATATCATCCTTGGTCAGGCGTCCTATGATTTGAACAATAGTGTACTCCTGAGACTCCTTGTCATGTACAAACAATACAATCTCCTCAATGTATTTCTTTCCATTTCTGATGTAGATGGCAACATCATCGGTTGCGTCTTTTACTTTTATCAGCTCCTCATACTTCTTGGATGATTTGTAAGATTTTTCCTCTTTGGCCAAAGCAGAAGATGCCTCTTGACTTTCAGTTGTGAAGACATATAAGTCGTCAATCTTATCAGACAGTCCATTCAGATTAAGACCCGGGCCAACTTTCTTGTCACCCATCATCTTTAAAATAGTCTTTGAAATATGTACGGACGTTATTCCATTCATATCAGAATACTTGTTATACAAATTGCTTTGTGCAGAAGCGATTCCTGCAATACACAAACAAAGAGCTGCCAATACTATTTTGATTCTCATATTCATTAATTTAATACGTTTTTACGAATGATTTCTGTTACTTTATCTGATTTCTTTTGCGCCAGATCCGCACTATTCAATCCTTTCTTTAGATTGACAGCAAGAAGTCTCAACGCTTTCTCAGCTTGCTCGCAGGCTTCCTTTTCATCCGGAGTGATTAGCGCAGTACTATTTTGTGATACACCTTCTGATGGCTGAGTCATCTGTGAATCCGAAACAAGGTTTATTGCTGTTTCATTGTTAGAAGAGATCGGTGAGTCCGGACGATTATACCAGATATAACTTCCCACTGACAAAAGAATCAGAAGTGAAGCCGCTATTCCTTTCAGCCAGTAGAGTGGGATAGACCTTGTCTGGTGTTCCTTCCTCTCTGCCTCTTCCAGGGCATCAATCTTTAAAGAAAGCCTTTCTTCCAGACCTTCCGGGATAACAATCTCATCCTTAGAAAGTATGTCATCTCTCTTTTCATCTTTTGGAAAATGGGTCATTAGCAACTGTTCTTCTTTCGGCGTTGTGTTCCCCTCGAAAAACTTCTTTTCCAACTTATTTATCTCATCTTTCTTCATAACTCATGATTTTCATAAACTGATCTTTCAATTTTGTTCTGCATCGGGACAATATTACCCGAACATTTGAGGCTGATATACCCGTAATCTCTTCAATTTCTTTCAGTGAACGTTCCTCCTCGTGTCTCAACTTCATGACTTTGCGCTGCTGTTCGGGCAACCGGTCTATAAGACTCAGCACGCAGTTCCAATCATTTTCTTCATCTATCTTTTTAGCTACAGATACCTCTGCAATGTCAATTTGCAACTTGTCAATATCACTTTCCTGTCGTTGGTATTGATGCGTCCGAAGGTAATCAATAGCCATGTTTCGCACGATAACAATGCAATAACTTTCCAGATTCTCAATACTATCCAATGTATCACGCTTTTGCCAGAGCTTTATATAAAAATCCTGTAAGACATCCTCCGAATCTTCAGCATTGCCCAAACATCGATAGATAATCCGATAGAGGGTCGTGTGATAAATGAGGTATCGTCTCTTGAATTCTTCGGCATTCATTGGATCGAGCGTTGATCAATTAGAAAATTTTGAAGCATCAATCTTCATCTTTCCGGTAATTTGGACAATGACCACTTCATGCTCTTCATTATCCTGCGTACAGATGATCAATTCCCGAATTGAATCTCCTTTTTTCTTCGCATAAATGGCTACATTGTCACCCTTATCTTTTACAGTTATTATTTCCTCGTACTTCGTTGACTTTTGTAAGTTTTTCATCTCATCAACCAGCATCTTCTGAGTCTCTTCAGTCTCTGCCGTTAGTACATAAAGTTCGTGGATACTGCCACTAATGACATCCTCATCGCCAATTTTCGTCAGGTTGCTATTACCGGATAGAAGTAACATCATCCGTGGAATATGTACAGCTTCGATTCCTTGTGTTTTGGCATATTTTTCGTAGATCAAACTCTTTCCCATCACCACATTGGATATTGTGACGCATAGTGCAACTATCAGTACTCTGATTTTCATTGTTGTAATATTCAATTGTTTATAATCTGTTTTCTTTGAATGCGCATTCAATCATAAGACGAAAACGAATTAAAAATGTTACAGACGAGCTGATTTTTTTTATTCGACATACCTGTTTACTTTCATTGCTTTGGCAGATAATAATCTGCGAAAGAAATCGTTATGATAGATATTCGTATAATTTTGTTTTCATTAAAAATAGGATGAAGATCTGTTTCGAGGAGAGCCCTTTTAAATTCATTGATTATAAAGCAATCATTCCGCTATGAGAAAGATTATGAAGTTCTGTTTTGAGAAGTGGTGGAGACCACAGGTCTTTGCGTTATGCAGCCTAATACTTTTATTTGTAGCGTATTTCACTGAGTCCAATATAGCAGAGCGTGCAAGTAATTATTTAGTTGTCATTGCATGGATTGGGTTGCTTATTT
>JAQUZH010000073.1 GCA_028691445.1 Bacteroidales bacterium
TTGGATTGCCCAAAAAGCAACGGCAACGACTTACACCTTGACCAATCTGAGCAACGGTAAGAATCTCGCCATCACGGTCTCCGGAGCTGAACTTCGCGATTCCAATGCCAACGACGTCGAACAGCACATCGCTTTGGCATACGTCTATCGTGTTAACGGTACCTCCTATTACCCGCTGCGCAACGGTAGCACCGGACTGGTCTTAAATGGCAGCGAACTCGCCACAGCAACTGGAACCAAAAAAGATCCGAATCTATGGATACTGACTGCGCATGACAAGAACGATATTCTGACAGAAACATCCATCGTGACCCGCGAGGCAAACAGCACGCTGACAAACTTCCCCAATCCGGTAATGACAACGACAACGATCAGTTATTCACTACCTGCCGCGGGCGACAAGGCAACACTTACCCTCTACGATAACCTGGGAAAAGTCATCAGCAGCAAGTCTGTTTCCGCAGAAGAAGGATTCAACCAACATTTCTGGTCCAGAGGCTTGTTGGATGCAGGTATCTACCTGTACGAAATCCGTGCTGAACGCAGCGGAACAATCTATTTCAGATCGGTCAACCGAATGATCCTTCAGTAAGTACTAGTAACTAAATAAATAAACATGAGAAAACTATTTTTTTCCATCGCCGTATTGTGTGCTACCATGTGTTATGCACAAGATACAAAGACTACGATTAGTCTGAAACCGGACGAAGCCAAAAATGTGATCAACAGGAATATCTACGGACAGTTTTCCGAACATTTGGGAAGCTGTATCTACGGTGGATTATGGGTGGGCGAAGACTCTCCTATTCCCAACACGAAAGGATATCGAACAGACGTGCTGAATGCATTAAAGGCGTTGAAGATTCCCGTTATGCGCTGGCCGGGAGGTTGCTTTGCGGATGAATATCATTGGGTGGACGGAATCGGTCCCAAAGAGAACCGTCCGAAGATGGTCAACAACAACTGGGGAGGTGTAGTCGAAGACAACAGCTTTGGCACACATGAGTTTCTGAATCTCTGCGAACTACTTGGCTGCGAACCCTATATAAGTGTCAATGTAGGTAGTGGCACAGTGGAAGAGATGGCTAAATGGATTGAATACATGACCTCTGCAGGCGACAGTCCGATGGCCAATCTGCGTCGTGAAAACGGTCGCAAGGAGCCTTGGAAAGTAAAATACATTGGTGTCGGCAATGAGAGCTGGGGATGCGGTGGCGACATGCTTCCCGAGTATTATGCCGATGTCTTCAGAAGATACGGAGTGTATGCACGTAACTATGACGGCAACAGACTTTTCAAGGTGGCCTGTGGCGCAAGCGATTATGATTACAACTGGACAGAAGTGATGATGAAAAAGGCTGCCGGTAAGATGAACGGACTTTCTCTCCACTACTATACCGTAGCCAATTGGAACAGCAAAGGTTCGGCTACCGAGTTTAAAGAGAATGACTACTACTTTACTATTGGTAAGGCTGTCGAACTGGAAGAAGTGATTCAGAAGCACATTGCAATCATGGATAAGTATGACCAGAGGAAACGCGTGGCACTGATGGTCGACGAATGGGGCACTTGGTTTGACGTCGAACCGGGCACCAATCCGGGATTCCTCTTCCAGCAAAACACCTTGCGCGACGCCATGGTGGCAGCCCGCACATTAAATATCTTCCACAGATATTGCGATCGTATTCAGATGTCCAACATTGCGCAGGTAGTCAATGTATTGCAGGCAATGATCCTGACAAACAAGGATAAAATGGTCTTGACTCCAACCTACCATGTGTTTGACATGTACAAAGTACACATGGATGCCACCAATATTCCGATGCAGATTACAACGCAGACCAAATCCATCCGCGATCGCGATGTAGCTATTGTCGATGCTACCGCATCAAAAGACAAACAAGGACTTGTCCATGTCTCGTTGGTCAATATTGATGTAAAGAACGCTCAGGAAGTAACGATTGATCTGAAAGGAATAAACGCCTCCAAGGTGACAGGCTCGATGCTGACCACCAAAGAGATCACAGACTGTAACACCTTTGACAAACCCGAAGTCGTCAAGCCGGAGGCATTCAAAGGTGCGAAAATCAGCAACGGTATCCTAACCGTAAAACTTCCTGCCAAATCCATCATTACCTTGGAACTGAACTAAGTTTCGCTGACTGTAAATAAAAAAGAGAGGGCGCTTGCATGAAGCGCCCTCTCTTTTTTTACAACCAACGGAGTACCGTTATTTCAGTGCATTCTTTACAGGAACAATCATGAAGTTAAACTCATAGTCCGCAAATGGAAGACGATATTTCTCCAGAGGAAGTGCTCCCCAACTTGTCACACAACCAAGACCGGACTGAACCTTGTCTACGCATACATTGGTGAAATCACCTTCTGTCAGTTCAGCAGGGTGACGTTGATCCTTGTCTGACCCATCATCCAAAGTCTCGATATCATAATTCAAAGCCGATGCAGAGAATGGAACTTCAGACACGAATAAAAGACCGTTGCCACTGTTGTTTACGACCTGATACCAGCGAAGATCCGTCTTGTTTCCGGTTTCCTGCGGACGGATATACGGATAGAACTGTTCTTTCACTGTCTGCGCATACTTACCGATGAACGTAACATTGTTACGGTCACTGTAGTTCTCCTGAGGTCCTCTACCATAATAAACAACCTTGTCGTAGCTCTTCGGCATCTTCATCTGCATACCGAAGCGGAACATATTGGATACTCTCTGTGATGTATCTGTAACAGCCATCTTTTCGGTAACCTTGATTGCGCCATTGATATCAATCGCATAGGTCATCGACATCTTAGCCGGCATCGGACTCATCGTATATTCTGCCTTCACAATGACAGTCGTACCCTCCATGCTCTTAGATAAACCGTTCAGTTTGAATGCCGGATTCTTCCAGTCACCATATCTTCTTTGCAGACCTGCACCAAAGTCATTGTCTGTCGGTGCACGCCAGAAGTTTGGTTGCAGCTGGCACTCATCCTTCAAGAGTTCGAGACCATTCACTATATATTTAGAAAGGAAACCGTTATGTCTGTTAAATTCTATCTGATAATTAGCCGCAGTTATCTTCACATAATTAAAGTCATTCTCATGAATCACAGGAAGTGTAACCTCATTGTTCGGATTGGCCATCGTGCAGCAAGCCGCAGTTCCTTCCGTCTTAGCAGCAAGCGGACGAACCACCAACTGATCTTTCGCAACCTGGAAACCGGCTGGAAGAAGTTGTTCTTTGTTCTTCAGCTTATACGCTACGTTTAGCAACAACTCAGCTTTCGGACAAGCAGCGGCAATGTTGTAGTTCAGTTTGACAGTAGCCGTTAGTTGAGCAGCCACATTGAGATCGTCCACTCTTCCGGTCTGTACAGTTTCGCCATCAGCCAGCAACTGCCATTCCATATAATAAGCAGAAAGATCACGGAAGAAATGCTCGTTATACACCTTCACTTCGCCCTTAGCAAGATCGGCAGCGGTAGTCCATATATTCTGATAGTAATAACCTACCTCATACATGTGTGGGTTCGGAATACGTTCCGGACTGATAAGACCGTTGTTATTAAAGTTATTATCCGATGCATCGTATGCGTTAAAGTCACCACCATACGCAAGTATCTTCACCCCTTCCTTGGTTGTCCAGTAAATAGCCTGATCCACAAAGTCCCAAATAAATCCACCTTGGAAGCTCGGATATTTACGTATCAACTCCCAGTATTCTTTGAAACCACCTTGAGAGTTACCCATTGCATGAGCATATTCACACTGGATTAAAGGCTTCTTCGGATTATTCTTGCAATATCTCTCACATCCGTTGTAATCGGCATACATCGGACAGTAAATGTCTGTAAACGGATTACCATGCGCCTGTTCATACTGCACCGGACGGGTAGCATCTTCTGCTTTAATCCAGGTGTAGCAAGCCTCAAAGTTAGGTCCGAAACCAGCCTCATTTCCCAATGACCAGAAGATCACAGAAGGATGGTTGATATTCCGTTGCACATTGCGTTGATTACGTTCCATGTGAGCCTTTGCATACACCGGGTTTTTAGCTAACGTTTTGTCACCATAGCCCATACCATGCGATTCCACATTCGCTTCAGCCACCAGATAGAGACCATATTGATCGCACAAATCATACCAGAGATTGTTGTCCGGGTAATGACAGGTACGAACGGCATTGATATTAAACTGTTTCATGATCTGGATATCCTGAATCATCCGTTCGCGCGACACCACATAACCACCATCCGGGTCCATCTCATGACGATTGGCACCTTTTATCAATATCGGTTGTCCATTCACCAACACCTGAGCATTCTTAAGTTCAATCTTGCGGAAGCCCACTTTCACAGGGATCACCTCCGTTGTCTTGCCCCCGTTGGTCAATGTAGCTGTCAATGTGTAGAGAGTCGGAGTTTCAGCCGTCCACTTCGCCGGATTGCTCACCTTTAACTCTGTAGTCACTTTACCTGAACCATTCACCTCAGCTTTAGCCACCTCTTTACCTGAAGCATCCAACAGGCTCAAAGCAACATTTCCTTTTCCTTTCAAGTTCATTTCAACCTTCAAAGACGCATCTTTATAGGCAGCATCCAAATCAGGAGTTGCGCGAATATCCTGAATCTGGTTTGCATTACGAGCATACAGATAGCAGTCGCGACCTACACCACTGAAACGGAAAAAGTCCTGATCCTCCAGATACGAACCATCACACCAGCGGAATGTCTGGAAAGCAAGCAGGTTCTTCCCTTTCTTCAGATACTTTGTGATATCAAACTCAGCTTCCAGTTTGCTGTCTTCGCTATACCCTACATACTTACCGTTAACCCACAAGTAGATGTTCGATGTCACCGAACCGAAATGAGCAATAACCTGTTTGCCGCTCCAACCTTCCGGAAGATTGATCTCTCTGCGATACGAACCCACGTTATTGTTTGCCACAGGCACTTCGGGAGGATTGTTTCTGAACTGGTTTCTCCATGCATATCCTACATTTACATAAATCGGATCGCCATACCCATTCAGTTCCCATAATCCGGGCACCATCATCTCACCCCATCCCTTGTCATCAAACGTGGTCTGATAGAAATTCGTCGGACGAAGATCAGCGTCTTTCACCCAATTAAACTTCCAGGCACCGTTCAAAGTCATAAAATTAGCGGATTTCTCCATGGCTCCACTTAACGCAGCTTCTCCCGATTCGTACGCAAAATAATGCGTATGCATCGGAAATCTGTTCACAGCATTGATCTCAGGATCTTGCCACTCATTGTTTTGTGCCAATCCAGCCACCGAAAGCATAGAAAAGCAACACAAGAATAGTTTGTTTTTCATCATCTGTTGTTTTATAATTAATAAATTTGGAAATCTTCTTGGGATTGTGTTTTTATTAGACGTACTTTATACGGATACAAAGATATTACGAGAATGCAAACATACAGAAAATTAATTTGTAAGTTAAGTTAAAGAATTCCTTTTTTCCCCATGCAACTCATTTTCTTTGTCAGAAATACACTTAATGCGTTTCGCGGATGCGCAATTTATGTATCTTTGCAGCATTAAGATCTCTAACAATCAAAACTTTGAAGTATGAAAAACCTTTTTGTAGCACTGTTTCTTGCTCTGTTCCTCGGAGCTTGTTCTGCCGAGAAGGCAGCCGTTGTAACTATCAGCAACAACTCTTCACTAACCCGCACCAATGAAATGGTCGAGATCGCATACGACTCTATCGTTTCAGCACTTACTCTTCCCGCCGGACAATCCATCGTGGTGGAAGGTCCCAATGGCAAACAGGTACCCTATCAAATTGTCTATGAAGGAGAAAAAGAGCCGCAAAAAATCATCTTCCTCACCACTCTTGAAGCAAAAGGCAGTGCGACTTACAAGATTAAACAAGGTACACCGGACCCCGTGAAATGCAAAGCGTATGGCCGTATCGTCAAAGAACGGAAAGATGATATTTGTTGGGAAAACGACCGTATCGCCTTCCGCACGTACGGTCCGGCACTGGAAGCAACCGGCGAAATCACCAATGCGTATGACATCTGGGTAAAAAGAACTGAAGATACAATCATCAACAAACGGTACCACAACGAACTGGTAAATCATATCTCCTATCACAAAGATAATGGCGACGGAATGGATAATTATTCCGCCGGCCGCACCCTGGGAGCAGGTGCGATGGCACCCTACTTCAATGACACCATTGTGCTCGCCAAGAACTGGGTCACCTGTGAGATATTGGATAACGGTCCGCTACGCATCTCCTTCCGAATGACCTACGCACCCTTTAAAGTAGGCGAGAACATGGTGGAAGAGACACGTTTCATCTCGTTGGATGCCGGTTCACAGCTCAACAAAGTGATCGACACCTACAAGAATCTGCCGGAAGGAGCCATGGTTGCCGCCGGTATTGTCAAGCACCAGGGAATGGATGAGTTTATGGCAGAATCCAATGGCGGGTATGCCTGCTATGCCGATCCCATAGTCAATCCGGAAGATGGACAGACATTTATCGCAACCGTCTTTCCGCACCCTGTCAAAGAGATCAATCCCGAAGCATGCGGCCATTGCCTGACCATCACCAATGACAAGGGAGAAACCGGTAACGTCTATTATTTTGGAGCGGGCTGGACCAAGTGGGGTTTTGAAAACTCGGCCAAATGGTACGAATATATTCAGCATTTCTCAGACAGACTTCGTTCGCCGCTGGCTGTCTCAATCAGCAAATAATCTGACTACAAACTGATATCAAACAAAAACGATGAACAAGAAACTCTTTTTTACGATTGGGTGTCTGGCAACCATCTGGTTTTCAGTTCAAGGTGCCAATAAAAGCATCTACCCATTGATCCAGAATATTCCCGGACGAGAAACAATCCTGTTGGATGGTCATTGGAAATACATGTTGGATCTTTACGAACTGGGCTATTATGACTACCGGATGAATGAAGACCGCAATGGATTCTTTAAAGACGCCAAACCCCAAAAGCCGGAAGATCTGGTGGAATACAGTTTTGACAAAGCGCAGACGCTGCATGTGCCGGGCGACTGGAACACACAGCGTGAAGACCTTTTTAATTACGAAGGAAATATCTGGTACCGCCGTCTGTTTGACTTCAAACCTCAACCGGGCATCCGTTCGTTTGTCTATTTTGGAGCCGTCAACTATACCTGCAGTATCTATTTAAACGGCACAAAAATCGGTGTGCATGAGGGAGGATTCACCTCTTTCAACATAGAGATCACCGACAAACTGAAAGCAGGAGAAAACACGCTCATCCTGAAAGTGGACAACCGTCGTCATCTGGAAGGCATCCCTACCGTAAACACTGACTGGTACAACTACGGAGGAATTACCCGTTCGGTGCAGATCATCAACGTGCCGCAAACATTCATCCGCGACTACTTTGTGCAGCTAAAGAAAGGAAGCAACAATATGATCGCAGGTTGGGTACAGCTAGATGGAGCCTCTTCCGCACAGAAAGTGACGATTGAAATCCCCGAACTGAAGCTCCGCAAAGAGGTGACAACCGACGAAAAGGGGTTCACCACATTCGAAGTCAAAGCAAATCCGGTGCTTTGGACACCGGAAAGTCCAAAACTATATGCCGTAACGATCGCATCTGCCACAGACAGTCAGAAAGATGAGATCGGCTTCCGTACCATCGAGACGAAAGGAAAGAAACTGTTGCTGAATGGCAAAGAGCTTTTCTGTCGCGGCATCAGTATCCACGAAGAGGCCCCCTTCAGACAAGGGAGAGCCTGGAGTCGCGAAGACGCGCTGATCTTGCTCACCTGGGCCAAAGAGTTGGGATGTAACTTTGTCCGTCTGGCCCACTACCAACACAACGAAAACATGATCCGTGTAGCAGAGCGGATGGGTCTGCTGGTTTGGTCGGAGATTCCCTGCTACTGGACCATCCAATGGCAAAACGAAAGCACCCTGCAAAACGCGCTCTATCAGCTTCAGGATATGATCGGCAGAGACAAGAACCGAACTAACATCATCATCTGGTCCATTGCCAATGAGACACCCATTTCCGAGCCACGTACTCTTTTCTTGCGCAAACTGGTGGACGAAGTTCGTTCCCTGGACAACACCCGGCTCGTCGCCGCAGCCATGGAAAAGAAAGAGTTGCCAAACGGTGACATGACATTAGACGATCCCATGGCAGCCTATCTGGATGTGTTAAGTTTCAATCAATACGTCGGCTGGTATGATGGTCTGCCCGAAAAATGTGATCGCGTGAACTGGACCTTTACACACGACAAACCGGTATTTATCAGTGAGTTTGGAGGAGGTGCTCTACAGGGTTATCATGGAGCAGTAAACCAGCGGTTTACTGAAGAATTTCAGAAAGATCTGTACACCCGTTCGATCGGTATGCTCGAACGGATGGAAGGTCTAGCCGGCTGCACACCCTGGATCCTAACAGACTTCCGTTCACCGCGTCGACTGATGGTTGACATGCAGGATGGTTTCAACCGAAAAGGATTGATATCCGACAAGGGCATAAAGAAGTCAGCCTTCTATGTCATGCAGGCATGGTACAAAAAGAAGATGGAAGAGTACAAAAACAAGAAATAAAGATTCGCGCAAAAACAGCAAAGTCATGAAACCAACCAGTATCGCCTTTTTTGGCACACAACCGTATGATGAGGAGTCTTTTGAAAAGACAAATGAAGAATTTGGTTTTGATATCCGTTATTTCAAAGGACATCTTAACAAGCATAATGTCATGCTTTCGCAAGAGACCGATGCTGTCTGTATCTTCGTCAATGACTTTGCCGATGCTTGTATCATGAAAGCACTGGCCAAAAACGGAGTCAAACTACTGGCTCTCCGCTGTGCAGGTTATAACAATGTAGACCTCAAAGCAGCCAAAGAGAATGGAATACGGATCGTCCGTGTTCCGGCTTATTCACCCTATGCAGTAGCCGAACATACAGTTGCACTGATGCTAACACTAAACCGAAAGGTAAACCGTGCCTCTTGGCGTACCCGCGACGGCAATTTCTCACTCAACGGACTAATAGGATTTGACATGCATGGAAAGAGTGCCGGGATCATCGGTACCGGAAGAATAGCAAAAGTGTTGATTCAAATTTTGAAGGGATTCGGGATGAATGTACTTGCTTACGATCTTCATCAGGATGAAGCTTTTGCCAAAGAACACAACATCACGTATGTTACACTGGATCAACTCTACAAAGAATCAGATATCATCTCTCTGCATTGTCCGCTGACAGAAGAAACGAAATATATGATCAACAAACAATCCATTGATAAGATGAAAAAGGGAGTAATGATCATCAATACGGGTCGTGGCGCTCTGATAAATACCAATGATCTTATTGAGGGATTGAAAGATAAAAAGATCGGATATGCCGGACTGGATGTCTATGAAGAGGAAAGCAATTACTTTTACGAAGATCAGTCCAACTCTGTGATGGACGATGACGTGCTGGCCCGACTCCTCTCCTTCAACAATGTCATTGTCACATCGCATCAGGCCTTCTTCACAAAAGAAGCCCTGACCAATATCTCACATACGACACTACAAAATATCCAGGACTTTCAAGACGGAAAGGAACTGGTAAACGAAGTCGTGTAAGATGACTAGTATTTGCAGTAATGAGTAAGCAGATGATGATCCACCCACATCGGATCACGCTGCAAACAAGCATTAGAGAGAACCGGAGCGACAACACCTTCCCCAAAGGATTGCGCTCCGGTTTCTATATAAGCCTCATCCCAAAGAGAGGAGTCTATAAAAGAGCGAAGTGTTTGAGCGCCCCCTTCCACCAGAAGGCTCTGTATATCATTTTCATACATACGATTCAAAAGAGCCGGAATTCCTTCTTTCTCAAAATCCAGATGTACATAGGTCGTCTGAGCCGTTGATTGTCGAGTCTGTTGCGTTACCACCCAGGTAGGCAGCGAATCATCCAGCAGATGATAATGGGCAGGAATGCGCAAGGTACGGTCCAGCACAACACGCAACGGCGATTTCCCACTCCAGTAACGCACATTCAGTGAAGGATTATCCAGCAGAGCGGTTTGCGTACCCACCAAGATGGCCTGCACTTCACTTCGTATCTTATGCACCATCGTTTGAATGACAGGTGTGGAGATCACAGCAACCGGTTCGGCAACAGAGGTTCGTTTGCGATCCATAAAACCATCGGCCGATTGCGCCCATTTCAGAATGATATAAGGACGTCTTTTCGCATGAAAAGAGATGAAGCGTCTATTCAGGGCAAGACATTCCTGTTCCAGTACCCCGACAGTCACGTCCACTCCTCCCGCCTGCATCATCCGGATCCCTCTGCCCGATACCTGAGGAAAAGGATCCATACACCCCACGACAACGCGGGCAATCCGGTGTTCCACAATAGCTTTCGCACAAGGCGGTGTCTTGCCGTAATGAGAGCAAGGTTCGAGGGTCACATACATCGTTGATCGCGTCAACAAAGAAGGATCGGTAACCGAAGCAATCGCATTGATCTCGGCATGCGGTCCGCCGCAACAAGCATGATAACCCTCGCCGATAATCTGATCGTCACACACGATCACAGCTCCGACCATCGGATTGGGTGCAACACTATAGTGAGTCACAGCAGCCAGTTGCAAGGCCCGGGCCATATATATTTCATCCATACTTCTCATCTATCCGCTTGTTTTCTGATATGTGCAAGACAAAAATAGCGCTTTTTTAATTATAAATTGTACTTTTGTTGCAAAAGAACGCACATGCAATCCGCAAAGAAAGAGATACGAGACACATTAGCCGGCTACTATACGCCGGAAGAAATCAATGTCTTTGCCCGCTACTTACTGGAAAAAACCGTTGGAGTAAGTTCGGTGAAACTGCTGGCGGAGTGGGACCGCAAACTGACCACAGAGCAGCAGGAGCAAATCCGGCAGATGACCGCCAGACTAAAGAACTACGAACCACTCCAATACATCCTTGGGGAGTGTTATTTCTCCGGACTACAGTTTCATGTGCGACCGGGCGTGTTGATTCCCAGACCCGAAACAGAAGAGTTGGTGATGCGTATAGCAGAAGAGTGGAGCGCAAAAGCCATCCGCCTGCTCGATATTGGTACCGGGAGCGGATGTATCGCCGTTTCATTAGCCACTCTGCTACCACTCAGCAAGGTCTCTGCCTGCGACATCTCTGCCGAAGCACTGGAAATAGCCCGCTTAAATGCCGCATCCAACCGTGTCATCGTTGACTTTCAACACAAGAACATCTTGGAAGAGTCGCTCTCCGAAACCTTTGACGTAATCGTCAGCAACCCTCCCTATGTCTTGGAAAAAGAAAAAGAAGTCATGGAACAAAATGTGCTCCGCTACGAACCGGCCCTTGCTCTGTTTGTGCCCGACGCCGACCCGTTGCTCTTCTATCGACGCATCGGTCTCCTTGCCTTTGAAGCCTTGACAGCGGAAGGTACACTCTATTTTGAGATCAACCAGGCGTATGGCAAAGAGACCAAAGAGTTACTGCATACCATCGGTTTCGGCGAGGTAGAACTCTATCGCGATTGCTTCGGAAAAGACCGTATCATAAAAGCAAAACGATGAAAGAGTTAACCGAGCAACAGGTCTTATTCAAACTGGCCGCCTACTGTTCCAAAGGAGAACGCTCTCTTTTTGATCTCCATAAGAAGATGGATCAGTGGGAATTTCCGCAAGCAAAGCGCAAAGAGGTCATTGACCGGCTGATCCGTGAACATTTTGTCGATGAAGAGCGCTATTGCCGCGCTTTCGTTCGCGACAAAACCCTCTATGCCAAATGGGGCATCCTGAAGATCTCAAATGCCTTGCGTATGAAGCAGATCTCCCCCGAACTCATCAAAGAAATCATCCTTGAGCAGAAAGAAAACGGAAGTGTGGAAGAGCAACTTCTTCCCCTCCTGCTGGCAAAAAACAAAAGTGTCAAGGCAGCAAACGATTACGAACGTCGCAACAAACTGATCCGTTTTGCTTTGGGAAGAGGTTTTGTCTATGAAGATATCCAGAAGTGCCTGAAGAAGTTATCCTTACAGACAGACGAAGAATGAAGAAAAACACCATCCGTCGTCTCTTCAACCAATGCGTCGAACTGCTGTTTCCCCGTTATTGTTTGCTCTGCGAAGATAAACTATATCCCTTTGAACCACACCTCTGCACCCACTGTCTGGCCAAACTCCCTTACATCACCAACCCGTTCAGTTTGAACAACGATACAGAAATGCGCCTCAGAGGACGTTTTCCCTTTACAAAAGCCGAATCATTGCTCTACTTCGACAAAGGAGGAGATTCGCAACGCCTCATCCACACCATCAAATACCAGGGAGCAAAAGAAGCAGCCAC